>DVKX01000028.1 GCA_018715805.1 Candidatus Faecousia intestinigallinarum
CACCGGCGGTAGTCCGCAGCACTCCCTATTCAGCAGGGGCGGAGATAAATATGCTGGAAGGATAACCAAAGCGAAAACGCCCGAATGGGCTTTATCATCAAAAACTATGGGCAGCAGTCTTTGAAAATTGACTGCTGCCTATCCTTTTGCTGATAAGCAAATCAAAATCTAACGGAGGTGAGACGGGTGAATACCGCATCAACTATATCTCAGCGCGACGCTTACAAGCTTATGCTGAAAGACTATCCCGATGTTATGAGTATCGAGCAGATGTGCGAAATACTCAGCATCAGCACAAAGACCGGCTATCGTATTCTGCGCGAAGGCAAGATACTCAGCCTCAAGGTCGGCAGAGCCTATCGTATTCCGAAGGCTCATCTTTTCACTTATCTCTGCATTGGATGCGGAGAAGCAGTGACCGCGTAAAGATTGGACTCAAAATGTTTACAAAAAAATGCGTAGAAAGGTCCTCCAATTCGAACCCGGTTCTGGTATAATAGGATCCCGGTATAAGGTAGGTGTTACTGCTACGCAATGAAGGAGGAAAATTTATGGTAGCAGGACATCTCCGCGAAAAAAGCGGATATTACTACGCCGTGTTGAATTACACCGATTCTCTCGGAAAAAGAAAGAGCAAGTGGATTTCTACCGGACTGCCTGTTAAGGGAAACAAAAAACGCGCCGAAGCAATCCTGATGGATGCACGACGCAATTTCAACCCCGAAGAGCCAAAGGTCATGAACGGAGATATTCTGTTCGCGGACTACATGGAGCAATGGCTTGAGATCATCAAAAGCTCGGTAGCAGTTCCGACATTCGCTTCTTACTCGACTACGGTCAAGAAAATCGTAGCACCGTACTTTCGTAAAAAGGAAGTTACGCTCAAGAATCTGACCGCAAAGGACATTCAGGAGTTTTACATGAAGGAACTCCAGCGCGTCAGTGCTTCCTCGGTGATTCATTATCATGCCAATATTCACAAGGCTCTCAAGTATGCCGTGAAGATTGACCTGATCGATGTAAACCCGGCAGACAAGGTTGAGCGTCCGAAGAAAGACCGATATGTCGGCAGCTTCTACGATGCTGATGAGGTCAACGCTCTCTTTGAAGCTGCCAAAGGAACAAAGCTTGAGCTTCCGATTCTGTTCGGTGCATTCTACGGTCTGCGCCGCAGTGAGGCAATCGGTCTGAAATGGGATGCCATTGACTTTGAGCAGAACACCATCACCATCCGTCATACGGTTACTTCCTGTGATCTCGACGGCAAGCGCGTTCTGGTTGCGTCGGACACCACAAAGACCAAATCGAGTATGAGAACACTTCCTCTTGTTCCTTTTATGAGAGAAAGGCTTCTCGCCCTCAAGGAAGAGCAGAAGGAAAACCGTCGCTTGTGCGGACGCAGCTATATCAAGGACTATCTTGAATATGTCTGTGTCAACGAGATTGGCGATCTGATCAAGCCCCATTATGTGACAACCGCATTTCCTGACTTACTCAAGGCAAACGGGATGAGGCATATCAGGTATCATGATCTCAGACATAGCTGCGCCTCGTTACTTCTGGCAAATGGTGTTCCCATGAAGCAGATTCAGGAATGGCTTGGTCACAGTGACTTCTCAACAACGGCAAACATCTACGCGCACTTGGATTACAGCTCGAAGTTGACTTCGGCTGACGCGATGCTCAATGGTTTGGGGCTTGTTCCGAACTAAAAAAGTAAAGCCAGCAGCCGGAAAAACCGGCTACTGGCGTACTGTCTGGCGGAGAGTTAGGGATTCGAACCCTAGGTCCCTTTCGGGACACAGCATTTCGAGTGCTGCACCTTCGACCACTCGGACAACTCTCCAAGGTTTATCTCAACATCAAAACAACCTCGGAAAACGGGGAGAACTGATGGGGAGAACAAGCAAAAATATTAAGTTAAGAATACCCGAAAAACCCCGTAAAATCAAGGGATTCCGGTCAGGGAGCTACCAAGTAGCGACCACAATTTCGAGTCACGCCTCTTCGACCACTTGAGTAACTCTCCATTTGCATCCAGAACATTATAGCCATTTGCATCCAGAACATTATAGCAGGAAGCATAGAAAAAATCAAGTGCTTCTCAAGGGGGTCGGGGCGCCTCTGGGAAGCGCCATTGCCGGAGTTATCAGCCGGCAATGGCGTTTACGTTATTTTTTACCGAGTCCCAGTGCGACATCCTCCGGGCGGATAGGCAGATCCCGGAAGAAAATGCCGGTGGCATTGGCGATGGCATTGGCGATGGCGGGAGCGGGGGTGTTGATCACTAGTTCGCCGATGGACTTAGCGCCAAAAGGGCCGGTGGGTTCATAGCTGCTCTCGAACGCTACCCGGATTTTACCGATGTCCAGCCGGGTGGGGATTTTATACTGCAGGAAAGAGTTGTTCTGCATCCTCCCGGAGGGGCTGTAGGAAATATCCTCGTGAAGGGTCATGCCGATACCCTGGGCAATGCCGCCCTCCGTTTGTACGGTGGCGAGATTTCGGTTGATAACGGTGCCGCAGTCCACAGCGGCCACATAATCCACCACATCCACCTTGCCGGTTTCAGGATCCAGATCGATTTCCGCCATACCCACCATAAAGGGGGGCGGCGAGGTGGGGGAGGAATGAGATTCGCTGGCAGAAATACAAGATCTGCCGCCCTCCACGCTGGCGTTGGCAATGGCGGACAAGGTGACTTCCTGACCGGAGGACGGACAGAATACTCGCCTGCCGTCAAATTCCGTTGCCTGAGCCGGAACGCCCAGCATTTCTGCACCCGCCTCCAGAATTTTCTGCCGCAGGCTTTGGCAGGTCTTGACCACAGCCATACCCGTCACGTAAGTGGTGGAAGAGGCATAAGAGCCGGTGTCGTAGGGAGATTGGTCGGTATCCACGCCCCGGACGGCAATCGCGTCCATGCTGCAATCCAGGCAGTCCGCAGCCATTTGGGAGAGAATCGTGTCGCAGCCGGTACCCATATCCGTACAGCCCAGAAGGAGGGTATAGAATCCGCCGTCCTCCAGGCGGATCTCCACGCTGCCAATGTCCACGCCGGAGATGCCGCTGCCCTGCATGGCCATGGCCACGCCCACGCTGCGGATATGCCCGTTTTCCAGAGTACGGGCGGGATACTTTTCCTCCCAGCCCATCATTTCCTTGGCCTTGGCCATGCACCGATCCAGAGCGCAGCTGCTGCAGGGTTCATTATAATAGGTGGCCATGATTTGCCCCTGCGCCACCATATTCTGCTCCCGAATTCGGCAGGGATCCATCCCCAGGACGGCGGCAACCTCATTGACAGCAGATTCCACAGCGAAAATGCCCTGGGTAGCGCCGTAACCCCGGTAAGCGCCGCCGCCCATGGTGTTGGTATATACCACATCGCAGTTGAAGCGGGCGGCTTTCAGGCTGCCGTACAGGGACAGGGACTTGTGGGCAACCAGGCCGATGGTGGTAGGACCGTGGTCGCCGTATGCCCCCGCGTTGGAAAGGGCATACAGATCAATGGCTTGTATAAAGCCCTGCCTATCTGCGCCAATGCGCACCTGCAGCCGCATTTGATGGCGGGGGGAACCGTTGGTCATGCTCTCCTGGCGGCTGAAAATAATATAGGCTGGGCGGCCTGTTTTCAGGGTAACAAAAGCAGGGAAGACCTCGCTGACGGCGCTCTGCTTGGCACCGAAGCCGCCGCCGATCCGGGGCTTTACCACCCGAATCCTGGAACGGGGGATTTCCAGGGCGTTGGAGAGGATTCGCCGTACATGGAAGGGAATTTGGGTGGAGCTGACTACGTTCAGCCGCCCATATTCATCCAGATAGGAGAAAGTGCGGAAAGTTTCCATCATAGCTTGGTTATTGGCCGTGGTATTGTAGGTGCGCTCCAATACCACGGGACACCGACTGAGAACTTCTTCCACATCGCCCACTTCGAAATGGTCGGTGCTGCACAGATTGCGGGCACTGTCCGCACCCACGGGAACCAAGGAGCGGAAATTCTTCTCAGGATGGACAAGGATGGGATTGTCTTTTGCTTTTGTGAAATCCAGTAGCGGCTCCAGCACCTGATAGCGTACGGTTACTAGTCTGGCGGCTTTCTCTGCGGCGGCTTCGCTTTCTGCGGCAATGATGGCCACCGGATCGCCGGCACAGCGTAAATGCCTGTCCAGAATCAGCCGGTCGTAGGGGCTTGGCTCCGGATAGGTCTGTCCGGCGGTAGTGAAACGGGATTGGGGGACGTCCTGCCAGGTAAAAATAGCGGCCACGCCGGGGATCTTCCTTGCTGCGGCAGTCTGAATATCCTGGATCATTGCGTTGGCATGGGGGCTGCGCAGCAGCTTTACCACGAGCGCATTTTTAGGAATCTGATCCCCGGTGTAAACGGGTTTGCCGGTGACGAGACTCATGGCGTCCTTCTTCCGGACGCGGCTGTTGACATAGCTCATGGCGTACCCTCCTGCTTCCATGCGAGATATTTCCGAACCGCCCGAAGCTGGCTCTGGTAACCGGTGCAGCGGCAGAGATTCCCTGCCAGGTAGGCTTGAATCTCCGCTTCCGTGGGGTGCTCCAATTCCCGTACCATGGCCAGTACATTCATGATAAAGCCGGGGCTGCAAAAGCCGCACTGTTCGCCGCCCTCGTCTGCCAGAAACGCACCGAACTCCGCCGCTTCCGTCTGAAGCCCCTCCAGAGTGATAACGTGCTTTTTATCGGCGCGGACAGCCAGAACACTGCAGGAGAGCACGGGTTTTCCCTCCAGGTGCACGGTGCACAGTCCGCAATTGGAGGTGTCGCAGCCCCGCTTCACAGAATAGCAGCCATGGGCACGGAGAAAGTCCAGCAGCAGAAGATCCGGGGAGACCTCCTCCGTATAGGCTTGGCCATTGATGGTGACGGTAATTTTCATTGTTCTGCCTCCTGTAGCTGTGTGACTGCCCGGCGCACCAGCACCCCCGCCAGATGGCGGCGATAGTCTGCACTGGCACGCATATTTGTCCCAAAAGAAAAATGTGCCTGGGCAGCCTTGGCAGCGGCGTCCGCATCTATGGACAGAGAAAGCCCGTCCAGGGCGGCGGCGCGGCTGGGACGCGCCCCCAGAACAATGCGCAAATCCCCATCCAGCGTGGAAACGGCGCAGGTGAGTACGGGCAGGTCGGTTTGGGTATTGCGAAAGCTTTCATACACGGCCTTACGTCCGTTTTTTTGCAGGATAAGCCGCAGCAGGATGTCCCGGTCGTGGGGCATCTGTGCATAAGCGGCCAAAGAAATCCGCCCTGCGCCGGCCAGCTCCACTTGGCAGTCCAGCGCCAGAAGCCAGGTAAGTACGTCTGAGAAGCCAAAGCGGGCGGCCAGACTGCCGCCCAAGGTAGCGCAGTTGCGGAACTGAACGCCTACAATGTGCTCGGTCATGCGGGCAAAGCCGGAGCCGAAAGATTGCCCCAGGGCACCGCTGGTTTCCAGCTGGCGCAGGGTAACCATTGCGCCGACAGTAATCTCCCTCTCTGTTTCTTCGATGCTGTCCAGCCCCAGAGCGGAGAGGTCAATAAGGGTGCCGATTCGGCGTTTTCCCAGCCGCAGCCAGCATCCGCCGCCCAGGATGGCGCTGGTTATCTTCTGGTTGAGGGCGTAGGCTTCCTCAATGGAGGCAGGGCGTACATATTGCTGTGCAGTGAACAAGTGGAAGCGCTCCTTTCCGATGGAAGTAGTACGGTATTTTGACTGGGGAGTTTCCGGGGGCAGCGGCGGTGGGAAAAGGTGTTTCTGCGCTTGGGGGAATATGCCGCTTGACGGATACTTTTGAAATCTGTGATAGAATTATAGCACAGCCGGGGCAAAAAAATCAAGAAATGAAAAAGGATGAGAACTTTCAAAAAATAGCTTGACAAATGGAAAAGAATGCGCTATTATATCCGGGCTGGGCATCCCTGCGCTATGGAGAAGTCGCGTAGCTGGCCGAGCGCGCACGATTGGAAATCGTGTATACCCCAAAAGGGTATCGAGGGTTCAAATCCCTCCTTCTCCGCCATGAAAGAACGAACTTTTGTCTGCCAGACATCCGTTCGTTCTTTCTTGCGTTTAGGGGTCAAAAGCGCCACAAAAGGCGATAATACAGGAGCGTCGGAGCGGTCAAAAAGACTGCACCGGCGCTCTTTTTGCGTTTGCAGGGCTGGTTTGGGGAGCGTTACTTTTCGTCGTTCTTTGCCTCAATAAAGAACGAACAAAAGCTGGACATTGCGGGATTTGAAGCAGAAAATCCGCAAGAAGTTGAAAGAAGTACGATTTTGCGCACCAAATCTATTGAATAAATTGTCGTTTCGTGCTATGCTTAATAAACATAGTTATACCCATTCTTGGGGAACCAGCGAAGGTAAAAGAAAACGCAGCTGTTATGCTGCGTAACAGAAAGAGGTACCTGTTATGAAAAGACGATATTACGGTGAAGAATACGGGCAGACGCAGCGAAAGAAACCCGGTAATCCAAAACTTCAAACGCTTGACGACCTGTATCAAGTTCTGCGAACAGCATGGTGCAAGGAAACTGCATATCCTTCGTGCCAAGCGGAATGGGTGCCGAACGATCCGTCTTATGGACAGTGTGCAATTACAGCAATGCTCGTATATGATATGTTCGGTGGCAGTATCCACCGCATTCGTGTTGACGGTGGCGGCACGCACTACTTCAACAAAATCAATGGCCACTACATTGATTTGACCATTGAGCAATTCGACCTATACAACATCCCCGTAAGCTACGAGCCGAATGAAGAAATGGCTCGGAAATACTGCGGGAAGAACGCTGATACGCAAAAGCGGTACCAGTTACTACTCAAGCGGATTACGGAGGTCATATGAGCAGAATATTCTATATAAACGGATCTTGTGCAGATCAATATTGACAGCAGCATGTTCCAAGTATAAAACTCCGTTAAAAGATAGATTTCGCATATCAACGGTTGTTTTGAACTTTTGCCCAGTTGAACCGTCTTCCCCTCTGAGTTCTGCGTATATGGTGTGATCGGTAAGTACAATATTCCGCGAGAAAATACCATGACGAACGATACCAAGGGGAATACAATTCGGGAGTTCGCAGAATTTGCTGAACTTGGCCGGGTATCCAATTTCATAATAATCGCATTGGGGATACGGCTTAACGGATTCAACACTTTCATGCAGGTAACGCAGCGCTTTGTCTTTCCCCATGGAGGGCAAAGACTCTTGCACATCTTCCATTTGATCCTCATCACAGGAAATAATCTGCAAACATTTATCCTCTGAAAGTATCTGCACAGCGGTGTACGCAACATACGCAAATGCTGGGATTGAAATATTTAAGCAGAAGCAGGGAGCGCCGATTCTGCCATATTCAGCGCCTCTGCAACCTGTGTCCGCAGCGTGGATGCGGCGCTGGAAACGCTGGCGGCAGGGGAGTTGAGCTTTGATCCCAGTGTTCATTGAAGCCACCATGAGCACCATGACCAGGGACACACCTGTTGCGACCACGGCTGCAGCGGTCACACTTGCGGTGGTCACTAATATAGGATATTCCTTGCGCAAAACGCTTTTGAATTCTGCGCGATTATTCCTATATGCGCTCCATTTTCATAAAATATGCCCCCAAAAAGTTAAACTTTTTGGGGGCATATCCGACGATCGGCAAGGAGCCGTTCACCATTGCAGGGCGACGATCTCGTAGGAATCATAGTCGATCGGGCTGTTGCGCAAGGAAATTTCGAAGGCTTTTGTTTCGCCGGAATTGACGCTATCCACAAACGTTGCATCACCGCCAATGATCTCATCGCCGTTTTTATAAATCACGCAAACGCAAACGCTGTCTAAGTCAATACTGCTATTGTTTGTGACTTCGCCGGTATAACGCTTATTGCTTTCACCGAATTCCGATACATTGCTGATCGCCAAGTCAGAGGAATGGATAATATCCGCTCCCGCTTGCGGAATGTAATCGTAATCATCCGGACGGGCGATGGAGATTTCCACATTTGTGGGCAGTTCATCCTCTACGAAAAAGTAAGCGCCATATAGGAAAGAATCCCCGGCGGCGATCCCCGGCAGGACTTGCGTCTCTACACCAAGAATTGCGCCATCATCATTTCTGGCGGTGATTTCTATGGTGGGAAATTCTACAGCGGTATCGGGGTTGGGATTGCTGATCTCAACCGCATAATATACATAATTGCTGTCTCTATGGCTGACGATGGCATAGCCGCTATCAACCAACTGTAGGTCTTGGAATACTTGTGTTTCATTGCTTCCCGCGATGGTGCCCAACGAGGAATAATCAAATTCTGTGGGGACGAGCGTTATGGTTGTGGTAACACCCATAGCGGAAGCTTCATAAGATAATTTACCCTTCGCATAGGAAAACACCTTGGTATCGGCGGAGGAAGCCATCAGCGCTCTGCTGGTTCTCGATTTGTCGTTTATGGACTCCCATGTGTAAGTATCCTCGGCGCTATTGGGTTTTTCATAGGTACCGGACCAATACAATGCGTATGTACCATCCTCCATGATCCAATAGATCTCTATGGTGGTATCGTTAATAAATCCCGCCTGGTATGCTCCCACTTTTCCTGCTTCTTCCCAATTTCCCGTAAGATCCAGAGGCTTGGAGACATCGGCGTTCGGGTCAGAGGAACAGGCGCATAGAATAAGACAGAAAACTACCGCAATACAAATAATGATGGATTTTTTCATTGGGCTACCTCCTGTTTGTCGTTCGGATCGTTGTTGCCGTGCCTCCTAGGTTTGAAAAAATTGCGCTGTATGGCCGAACCGGCGGCGTTGCGAAGGACATCCCGCCGGAAGACGATCCCGATAGAGTTTGGTGTTTCGCACTTTGGTGTGAATAATTTAAGTATAACGTATTGGATCTGCTATGTCAAGATGGGCAAACGCACATAAGCAAAGCGAGCATATAAGAAAAGCCTGTAAACAGGCGGGGAACCGCATGAATACAGGCTTTTTTTGATTGTGGTTGAACCTTCTGGGTAAGTGCGTTTAGCGCTTGCTGAACTGAGGCGCGCGACGGGCGGCCTTGAGACCGTACTACGCACGTTTTTGAGCCGATTTTCCTTGGTATTCCGGGCTTTTCCGGCTTTCTGCTGTTCGGTTATCCTATGCGGTAACCACCAAAAATGGCGGTTTGTCAACTGCCGACAGCCTGATGAAAAGCGCCGTTGACTACCCCGAACAACTCCTCTGGTTTATTGTACTTCACCTTGGCGTAAATGTCCATAGTTGTTTTGCTGTTTTCGTGTCCCGCAAGGTATTGAACCGTTTTGGGGTCAACACCTGCATAAAGAAGGTTGGTGATGTAAGTGTGCCGGAGCTGGTGAGGGGTCACATCAAAATCCAGCGTATATTTGATTTTGGGTTGATTCTTCTGCGTCATGCCCAGCGTTGGTGTGACCGTGTATTTGATGCTCTGCCCATTCACATATTTATAGTAGTTGCGGGGTTTGGTGGACCGGACAACTACATACTGCCATACCCGTTGAAACTGCGATGCAGCTAACGGCTGTCCTTCGCTGTCCGCAATCACATACTCTGAAATGGATTTCTCCTTGGCTTCCCGCAGGCAATCCACCAGACATTGGGGAATCGGAATATCCCGTTTGGCCGCCTTAGTCTTTAGCACCGTAGAGATCACGGGCCTGTTATGCTCTGTACGCCACGCCCGCCTCACCGAGATATAAGGCGTAGGCTCGTCCAGAAATACACAGTCCCATTGCAAAGCGAGAATTTCTTCCCGCCGCAGGCCGGAATATAAACCGAGCATGATAAACAAGTAGGGGGGAAGTCCTTTGACTGTATCCAGAAGTACCTCTACTTGCTGATCTGTCAATGCCTCTCTCTTTTTTGATGGCCTGCCGCCCTTCCCCGATATGCCCTCACAGGGATTGTACTCTAGTATTTGACTTCGTTCTGCCGAGTAAAAAACGCATTTCAGGAGCATATTTACCTTATTATATAATCCCTCTGATTTTTTCGACAGCGGAACGAGCGCAAGCCGAATATCATCTGCTGTCACTTCCTCCATATACATCTCGCCCAAGGGTTTGATGATATAGTTCTTCATGTCAGCGGTATAGCCTCGCAATGTAGACGAAGATACCTTTGCCGACTGCATTAACAGCCACTTTTCGCAATACTCAGCCACTGTTGGATGCTGCCGGTGAAAGATAATCTCCTCCACTTGCCGCCGCGCCTCTAATTGCTTCTCATATAATTCCTCGCAGGTAGTGGCATACAAACTCACTTGTTTGCCATCTGCATCCATAATCCGCGTTCTGTAATACTGGATTCCTTTTAAGACAACGGTTCCATACTGTGGAACCTCTGGTTTCTTTTTCGCCATCTTCGACCTTCCTTTCTTGATAATGAGCGGTTTCCGTATCTACACTCTCTTTTTATCAGAAAGGCGCTTTTTAATCAAAGATACGGCCTATGCAAAACAAAGAGCGAGACATCCTTGCCTCGCTCCTGCTGTGTTTCCTGTTTTATTATTTTTCCTTATGCCTGCCCAGCATCCCACCTCGCAAATGCACCGCTCATTGTTTTTACCATTTGGTCCGGCCTATTGTATTTGACCTTTGCATAAATGTCCATGGTAATCTTGCTGCTTTCATGACCCGCCAAGTATTGAACCGTTTTGGGATCTACCGACGCATGAATGAGGTTGGTGATGTAAGTGTGTCGCAGCTGATGCGGCGTCACCTCAAAGTCCAGACTGTAAACTACTTTGCCATTATGGGCCGCTTTTTCTCCGAGAACCGGCGTAATCGTATGTTTTACGCGCTTTCCATCTTCATACCGGTAATATGAGCGTTCTTTAGCCGTTCTTGTAACGATGTACTGCCAAAGCCGCTTGAACTGTGTATAAGACAGCGGATCACCGTCCCGATTGGCTACCACATAATCCGAAGTCGATGATGCCTTTGCCTCTTTCAGACACTCTGCCAGACAAACAGGGAGGGGAATATTTCTCTCCGCAGCTTTTGTCTTTAACTCGGTTAGAATGACTGGCCTGTTATGCTCTGTATGCCATGCCCTCCTCACAGTCAGATATGGGGTGTCCGTATCCAGATACACGGAATCCCATTGCAGCGCAAGAATTTCTTCCCGCCGCAACCCTGCATATAAACCGAGCATAACAAACACATACGGCGGCAGACCTCGGATGGCGTCTAAAAGGCGTTCTACCTGTTCGTCTGTCAAAGCCAGCCTTTCCTCTTGGGGAACACCGCCACCCTTCGTTGTCAGGTAGATTGTCGGGTTATAATCAATAATCCGGCTTTCCTTTGCCGCACGAAAAATTGATTTATACAGAATCACGACTGACTTATATACCGAGGCGGATTTTTTTGAGACCGGGACAAGCGCAAGCTGAATATCATCCAGGCTGACCTCTCCCATCCGCTTATCTCCCAGTTCCGCAATGATATGCCGCCTGACCTTCGAGGTATAATCCGTTAAAGTAGTCGCCCGTACATGGACCGACTGCATTAACAACCACTTTTCGCAATACTCTGCCACCGTAGGTGTTTTCCGATGGAATGTGGCGTTCTCAATCTGCTCCAACGCAATCGTTTCTCTGTTGTAAAGTTCTTCAGGCGTTTTCGCATAAAGAGCTACGACCTTTCCATTCGCATCTTTGATTCTGGTTCTGTAATACAAGACGCCGTTTTTCATAACGGTGCCATATTCGGGAATTATCAGTTTTCTTTTTGCCATTCCGCCACCTCCGCATATAATCTCCAGCGCTGTACCTTTGTTTTATCAGACAGATTAAATTCCAGCAAGGATACGGAGCGGCTCATGCTCTGGCGCTCCGAGGTTTGCGGTACGTTGCGCTCTTTTCCACCGGTTTTGCCCGGTGGGTGCATTTTGCAACATACTCCTGGAGGCCAGCATCAGTAAAGTACACGCAGCCATTCTGCACATACTGGACATAAGAAATCAGGCCGTTATTCCGGGCCGCATCCAGAGTGGCGATACTAATCCCCAGGATTTTGGCCGCCTCTTTGCGAGTAATCAATTTTTCCATACTCGTTCCCCCTTTCTGTCAAGGATATGGTTTTTGATTTCAAAATCACATGAATGCGCTGGCAGCCGAAGCTGCCAGCGCATGGTATCTGACTTTGAAAAGAGACCTGCACCTACATCGTGAACTACCCGCTCACAAAAAATAACTGCTTATCTCTTTGATATACCGTTTTGCTTCTCGTCACATTTGCCACGCCCCCTGACGATAGGGACATTCCTGGTCTCCGCTGGCGCGGATGTCATAACTCCGCAACGTCGTTTTACTCGTGCGCAGCAGGGTTCCCCCCAAGTCTATGGCGGGCCGTGAGGATGTATCTTTAAGCCCCCATGCAGTCACCGCGCCCGAAGTGCCGCCTCCGGGATTCAGACTGGCGTTGATCGCTCAGGACAACCTGTTCATCACCTCCTGGGTTATCCATCCTGGCGGCGCGTCTGATTCGCTCGTACATGGGTTATGTACCAGAAATGCCGTCTATTCGATTGTCAATGTACAGGGAAGGTGGTTACTCTTGTCCTTCTAATAACTCTGACAAATAAAGGCAAATGCGGACGGTCAGGGTAAGAACTTATCAAAAAAGTTTAGCCAGTTTTTCCAATCCGATCTGGATGCTGTCACGCACCCGCCGAGGGTCCACCCCTTCTGCCTGGGCAATTTCTTTAGTGGTCATATCCAGGTAAAAGCGGGCATAAATCCTTTTGGCCTGCTTGTCCGGCAGCGCCATAACCGCAGCATACAGCCGATCCCGAAGCTGCTTGTCCTCCAAAATTTCTTCCGGGGTCAGCGGATGCTGTATCGCGGCTGCTTCAATGCCATTGCCGCAGTCCAGGGAGTATTGCGCTTTATAGCGATACATCTGGCGTTCATAGGCAGCCTCCGCTCTCTTATCCGCCAGAAACACCGCCTGTACCTCGTCAGACACTTCCAAAAAAGTATCGGTTTTATAAATATCGGGATACAGCTCCCGAAGGTTGATTTTCTGCATTATGTACCTCCATTTCGGTTCACAGGTTCAGTTGACGGGGACGGGTGATCCGAAATGGGGTGGGGAACGGCAGCGGCATAATTCGGAGCCATTCCACAAAAATCGACAAGCAAAAACGCCAGACTCCCAAAGTGGGAAACTGGCGTTAAACTGTTTTATCGCTCTGTTTTTGCCTATCAACCAGCAGGATAATACCGGTGCCGGAGTATAAAGGGTTTGGATACGGACAAGGCTTTTTTTGACGGTGCAAACCTCGTCTTATTTTGTCGAAACGCTCCTCGCTTCATGGCGGCTCCCTCCTAAAGCCGCCGTATCAGCACATAGGCGTCACTCCTTGATGAAGGCATAAAGGAACGGCGGCCTTGAAATATTTTTCAAAACCGCCGTTAGAAATAGCTTTGTAAATTGAGCGCACATGATTGCCTGCCAACGGACGGTTTTTTTCTTTTCTGCCGCCGGGCAGTATCACAGTGTCATCTTTTTAATTACTTACATTTTAAGTTCCAATCCTCACAGAATTGTCACGGCAGGTCGATGTTTCGACAATAAAACAAGCTGAATTATTGCATTTTTGTGACATTTGAAGATTACTTGATTTCTTTCCTCTTAAATATCGCCATTCCGACTACTGTTGTGAAGAAAACAATCCCTACGGAGTAGAAGGGCCATTCTGTTGGACGAGAAAAGTCTTGTGACATAAAAGCGGCCACCCCAATAGTGGCCGCTTCTAATTCCGCAATGGATTATTCCGCTACTCTTAACCGTTCAACAACTGTCTTTTGTACCATCTTCTTATAGCAGATAAGCGGAACAAGGGCTGTAATGAGAATCAATGGAACAATGCAAAGGAAAACCGGGAGAAGGGTAAAATGCCATGTAAAGTAGGTCAACTCTGCTCCCATCATCCGAACCACCGTTACGCTGCCTAAAATAGAAAGTATCAGAGAACAGATCAGACCTAAAACAGAATATCCAACACCTTCGTATATCAGCATCTGTTTTACCTGCTTGCCCGTCATTCCGACAGATTGTAGCATAGCAATCTCTTTATGTCGAGACAGGATGGATGTCATCATGGAGTTAATAAAGTTTAATATGCCAATGAGAGCCAGTATTGCACAGAGTACGCCGCCCACAA
>DVKX01000029.1 GCA_018715805.1 Candidatus Faecousia intestinigallinarum
GTTTACGTAGAAGACAAGTGGGGATCAAGATATCAAGAGGTAACGTGGTGTAGTAATTGCCAAGCTTGGACAGATCGCTGCACTGATCTCTTTTTTCATATCGCAGGTAATAAGTACACCCCAAAAAACTCCGCAGATGACCGGAATGGCATTCAGTTCTATACGCGAGAGTATGTAAGTGCGATGTCCAGAATGGATGCGCTGCACAGCGCTGCAAATGCGTTTGTGGATACGGTCAGCGAAAACAGTCCCGACAGCCGAATTGCCGTTGTTAGTTTTGGCACGAGCGGCACTACTCACACGGGTTATAGCGCGTCCACTGCTCTATTAACTGTGAAGAATAATGTTAATACAATAAAGAGTGCAATCAACGGTATTTCTGCTAGCGATAGCGCTACTGAACACGGCGATGGCCTTGCCTCTGCTGTAAGTATCTTTGGGAATTCTGATAGTACTGATCGCAATCGAGTAGTTGTGATGATTACAGATGGTGAGCCTGCTCCACGTGGTACTGATAATTGGAGCAGCCGTATTGTGAAAGAGGCAGTTGAGAATGCTTATACTTTGAAGAACCAATATAGTTCTTCTGTATATTGCATCTCCGTTATGCCTGGAACGGATGCTTCAAACCCCACAACGGACATGGACAAATACATGAGTTACGTGTCTTCTAATTATCCAAATGCACGATATACGGGATCTACAGGTTCGTGGTATGATGGCTATCCCGATCGTATTATCAATCAAATTACTTCTGGAGGGATGGTAGACACTTCCAATGGCAGCTTTTATCTGACCGCCAGTGACCTGGATACGCTAAATCAAATTTTTGAAGAGATCGCCGATCAGACGGGTGGCTCCAAAACGAAGTTGGATGCATCTGCTGTAGTACGAGATGTTGTAACGCCCTACTTCACAATGCCTACGGCTTCCAATATCAAGGTTGAAACTTACGATTGTCTATCCTATAACGAGGATACCGGCAATGCTACTTGGAGTCAGAATGGCACGGTTCTTAATAATGCTGTTACTGTATCGGGAAATACCATTGATGTGTCCGGCTTTGACTTTGATCGCAACTTTGTTGCTGAGAATGGGCGTGTGGAAGGTGATGTAACCCAAGCGGGTGATTTCCATGGCCGAAAGCTGGTCATTACCTTTACAGTCACTCCCAAGGATACTTTCCTGGGCGGCAATGATGTTCCCACAAACGTGTCTGCGGGGATTTATCAGAATAAAGATGCGATGGATCCAATCTCTACTGCAGTAGCCGATCCTGTTGATGTGGATGTCAAGACGATAACTCCTGCAGCGCAGGATCAAAACATCTATCTGACCAACGAATTCGATCCCAGTTCCTTGGCGGGTGTATTGGACAGCAGATTCAATGGTACGGATAACGCCTTTGCGGAGGTGACCTTCACGATCAAGAGCGGTAATAGTGTGGTTGCAACTTACACCATAAAAAAGGGTGAGACATCCGGCACTTGGGCGTGGGCGAGTGGTATTGACAAATCTCCCGCTGCGGATGTGACCTATACTGTGACATGCGAAGTAAATGGCGGTACGGGTAATACCTCTACTGGCTCCAACAGCGCGAATATCAATGTATTCACACCCAAATTGACTTTCCGGGACAGCCAGGCTTACTACGGCGAAACCATCAGCAATGATTTCAGTGAGAACCATACTGGTACTTCCTGGAAGCATGGTACTACTGTGGATACAAGCGTGCAGATGATTGGAAATGTCCCGACTTTGACGCTCGTCTACACGCCGGAGGTCGGAAAAATTGAGGACGGTAAGATTGCCACAAAGCGCGACATCGGCGTGGATGTCGAGGTTAAGATCCGCAATGAGGATGTGACCGGATACACTGGCTTTGTGCACACTGATTGCGGAGCAGATCCCTGCGATGTTCCAGAAAATCGTGAATTTGTTATTCACGTGAATACCTGCCAGCTGACCATTACCAAGACCGGCGGCACGGACGGCGAACCCTATGTGTTCACTATCCTGAAAGATGGCAAAGCATATACTTACGCTTCCATCACCGGCAACGGTTCTGTGACCATCGCGGAGCTGCCCGTTGGTACTTACGCCATTCAGGAAGACGCGGGCTGGAGTTGGCGCTATACCGCTGACAATGGCTTCGGCGCAACATTGAGCAGCGAAAACCCCGCTGGCAGCATTACCTGCAGGAACGAAAATCGTGATCCCTACTGGCTCAACGGCTACAGCGATGTGGTGGTAAACACCTTTGACGTTCCCCACACCGTCAACGCGCAGGACTAAGGAAGGAGGAGAATTATGTATCACGGAAAACATGAAGCGGCGCGCCCTCAGCGGCGCAGTAGCGGTAGAAAGACTGGCGCCCTGATCGTCTCCCTCCTGCTCCTGGTGGCTTTGGCCGTAGGCAGTACGCTGGCCTACTTTACAGACACGACGCCTGCGAGAGAAAACGTCTTTACACCGGCGGAAGTAAGCTGCCAAGTGGAGGAAACGTTTGACGGCACTACTAAGAGCAATGTGAATGTCACCAATACCAGCAACATCGACGCCTACATCCGGGTAAAGCTGATAAGCTATCGGGTGAATGAAGAAGGTGTCCGCATCGGCGGCACAGCTACTATTCCTGGTTTTGAACCTGGCGATGGCTGGACGCTGCATGACGGCTATTACTACTACACCGAGGCGGTTGCGCCGGGTGGGAAACCCGCTGCAGATTTGATTGGCAGCATTACGCTGCAGGAACCCTATATCGATGCGGACGGCGGCAAGCAGGTCATTGAGGTTATGGCGGAGGCCATCCAGGCTGCGCCGGATGAAGCTGTTGAAGAGGCGTGGGGCGTTACTGCTGATAACGGTACGCTTACGTTCAACTAAGGAGGAAGCGTTATGAAAAAATTAAATCGCACGCTCCTCAGCGTGGTTCTGGTGCTTTGCCTGATGCTGAGCCTGGCCGCAGTGGCCAGCGCCAGCACCGTAGAGTTCACCGGTAAGGAAAGCGGCTTTGACTTCCAGCCCGAGGATCTCTTCGAGAATCTCAAAAACGTGATGCCCGGCGACCGCCTTACCCAGACTGTCATTTTCACCAATTCCGCAGACGATTGCGCATGTGTAAATCTCACCATGTCTTCCCGCCCCTCTGAGGATGGGAATATGCAGGACTTCCTGGAGCAGCTGCATATGACGGTGAAAAATGGAGACAATGTGATCTATGACGGCACCGCCGCCATGACTCTGGAGGGCGTCGCTCTCGGCACCTACCGCCAGGGCGAAACGGCTGCCCTCACAGTAGAGCTGGAAGTGCCTATGGATCTGGGCAATGAGTACGCCTACCGGGAGGGCGACGTGGAATGGACGTTCCATGTGGAGAGCTTCCTGGAGAGCAGCCTCACCGTCAAGAAAGTGTGGAAGGGCGGTCAGCAGGACAGCGCCGCCGTAAACCTGCTGCAAGACGGCAAGGTGGTGGAGACTGTCACGCTGAGCAGCGCCAACGACTGGACGCACACTTTCACCGGTCTGGTGGAAACCAGCGAATGGACTGTGGAGGAAGCTAAGGTTCCCACCGGCTACACCGTCAGCTACAAGACGGAGGGCGATGTGGTGACCATCACCAACACTGCCATTACCGAAACGCCCGCCACCGGCGACAATACCCCGCTGATGCTGCTGCTGGCGCTGCTGGTTGGCTCTGCGGTGATTGGCACGGGAGCCGTCATGTATCTGCGGAAAAAGAACGGATAAAACAGAAAGGGAGGAAGCGTTATGGTGAAGAACCTGCGAAAGCTGCGTATGGAATCCGGCACGACGCAGCGGCAGCTGGCGGATCTGCTTCATGTATCCCAGCAAGCGGTGAACAGGTATGAACACAATGACGCGGAACCCAGCATCCGACGGTTGATACTGCTTGCGGATTACTTTGGCGTCTCTGTGGACGAGCTGATCGGCCATGAACCTGTTTAAGAGAAGCATCCCCAATAATTGCGTCCCCAGGCTTGCAAAGCAGGCCTGGGGATTTTCTATTGGTTTCTCCGGAACTCCTGGAACAGTCCTGCCGCCAGGGTCACGCCCATTTTTTCCCCTGCCACCAGCAGCGCGGCAATATCCTCCCGGCTGCGCCGGAGATGAAACCAAATTCCTTGGGACGTTCTCCGAACGGCATAACGGCAGCGGAGGGTCTCCTCCCAAAAAACTGGCTGAATATCCTCTGCGTCTGGCCAAGGGTAGGCCGCCGCACCCTCCGTCCCCACAAAAACCGACTCGCCCGCCAGACTGACTTCCAGCCAGATCTCCCGTCCGCGCCAGGGGGCAAGCTGGTTTTCCAGCGGGCAGAGCAGAGGGGTGGGGGGCAGCAGCACCGGGCAGGAAAGCGCCTTGGCATAGGCGGCGGATACCCCCACGGGGCATGGCGCCGCCGCCAGCACCGCCTCCACCGCCGACCTGACCGCCGCCTCCCCGGGGCGCTGGAAGTCCAGGAGAATGGCGCGGGGGCGCAGCCGCTCCGCCGCTTCCCGCAGCTGCCCTGCAATGACGTCTGGGTCGTGGCCATGAATGGGCGTGCGGTCATTGACGACGAGCATGGCGCCCTCCGGCAGACGGCCGGGGAAATTGATAAGCCCCAGTCCATAAGGAGAAAAATGGCAGGCCATCCAGGCTGGGTGCGCGGGTAAGGGGCGCGCGGCGGAGAATTCTGCCGCCGTCATGGCAAGATATAGCGGCAAAGCCATGGACAAATGCCTCCTCTTGTGCTATACTGTTGCAAGACTATGCGGCCAAGGAGGATTTATGCGTCTACTACCGGATTTGATAGCGCAGCGGGTCACCAACCTGACCCCGGAACTGCTGCAGAGGCGGGGCGTCCGGCTGCTGATGATGGATTTCGACAATACCCTGCTGCCCTACACCACCGACTGCCCAACAAAAGAGGTGACGGACTGGCTGGAGGGGATGAAAGCGGCGGGGATACAGCTTTGCGTGGTGTCCAACAGCCGCAAGGAGCGGGTGCAGGTTTTTTGCAGAAAATATGGCATCGAATGCGTCATCCGCGCACGTAAGCCTTTTTCCAGAGGCATCCGGGAATGCCTGACGCGGTTCTCCGCAGCGCCTGGGGAAGCTGCCCTGGTGGGCGACCAGATCTACACGGACGTGCTGGGAGCCAAGCGCCAGGGCGTGCAGGCGATCCTGGTCGGCGCCATCCATAATCACACAATTTGGCTGAAGCTGCGCCATGGGGCGGAATTGCCCTGGATTGCTTTGGCAAGAAAAAGGAGAATAAAATAATGAAAAATTTAGAAAAGTTTCAATCTCTGCTGGGCGAGAAGGCCGACGGCCTGCTGCTCACCAGCCGCTACAGCCGCTATTACGGCGCTTCCTTTGACATTGCCGAGGGCGTGGCCGTAGTATCCGGGAAGGGATGCCGCTACTTTACCGACAGCCGCTACATAGAGTCTGCGGAAAAAGGGATTCAGGATTTCCAGGTGGAGATGGTGGGCAATGGCCGCAGCTATTACCAGCTCATCAACCAGGCCATTGCGGATTTCGGAATTACCAAGCTGGGCTATGAGGAAAATTACCTGACCATGGCGGAATTTCTGGATTATGAGAAAAATTTGAAAGCAGAGCTGGTGGCCATGAATCGGGAGATCCATGGATTCCGCGCGGTGAAAGAGGATTGGGAGCTGGCGCTGATGCGCAAGGCGCAGGACATTACCGATGCCGCATTTGCGCAGGTGGTGCAGCGTATCCGGGCTGGCATGACGGAAAAGGAACTGTGCGCGGAGCTGATCTACTGCCTTTTCCGGAACGGCGCGGATGGCCTGTCCTTTGACCCCATTGTGGTTTCCGGACCCAATACCAGCCTGCCCCATGGTGTGCCCGGCGACCGGAAAATCCAGGAGGGGGACTTCATTACCATGGATTTCGGCGTGCTGTACCGGGGCTACTGCTCCGATATGACCCGTACCGTGGCGCTGGGCTATGCCACGGAGGAAATGAAGACGGTTTACAACACTGTGCTCCAAGCGCAGCTGGCGGGCATCGCCGCCACCCGGGCGGGGGTCACAGGACGTTCCATCGATGAAGCCGCCCGGAAAGTCATTGCAGACGCCGGCTACGGAGACTATTTTGGTCATGGCTACGGTCACAGCCTGGGCTTGGAGATCCACGAGAATCCCGGCTGCAATCACGCAGGTACGGTGGAAATGCAGGAAAACATGGTCTGCTCCGCTGAACCGGGCATTTATCTGCCGGGTAAATTCGGCGTACGGATCGAGGATGTGGTTATTTTCAAGGAAGGCGGCTGCGAGGATATTACCAACAGCCCCAAGGAATTGATGATTGTCTAAAAAATATGCGGTTTTCCCCTTGAAAAAACCAAAATTTTGGGTTAAAATAGACGAGATAGGAAATTCACCATTCATTCCCCTGCGGGGGAGAGTAGTTTAGGAGGACAAATAAAATGATTTCTGTCAGCGATTTTCGGAACGGCATCACCTTTGAGATGGACGGCAAGGTCATGCAGATCATTGAGTTCCAGCATGTGAAGCCCGGCAAAGGCGCCGCTTTCGTCCGTGTGAAGATGAAGAATGTAATCACCGGCGGCGTGACCGAGACCACTTTCAACCCCAACGATAAGTACCCCACCGCTTATATTGAGCGTAAGAAGATGGAGTACTCCTACAACGACGGCGAACTCTACTACTTTATGGATCCGGAGAGCTATGAGCTGGTACCTCTGGAGAAGAGCGTTCTGGACGATGGTTTCCGCTTTGTGAAAGAGAACGATGTATGCACCATTATGAGCTATAAGGGCAATGTGTTTGGCCTGGAGTCTCCCCGCTTTGTGGATCTGGTGGTGACTGCCACCGAGCCGGGCTTTGCCGGCAATACCGCCACCAACGTGACCAAGCCTGCCACTGTGGAAACCGGCGCGGAGATCAAAGTGCCGCTGTTTATCAACGAGGGCGACAAGATCAATATTGATACCACCACCGGCGAGTACCTGGGTCGTTCCAAGGCGTGATAAGGAGGACGATATGACAATTTCCGAAAAATCTGCCTATCTGAAGGGTTTGATGGATGGCCTGAAGCTGGATACCGATTCCAACGAGGGCAAGATGATCTCCGCCATTGTAGATCTGCTGGGAGATGTGACCCGTACCCTGGCCGATGTGGAGGAGACTACCATCGCCATCTCCGACGAGCTGGACGAGATCGAGGAGGATTTGGACGCCATTGAGGACTTCATCATGGACGAAGAAGATGATGA
>DVKX01000030.1 GCA_018715805.1 Candidatus Faecousia intestinigallinarum
GTCCCCCGCACCTGGCTGGCCGCCCAGCTGGCGCTGCGCACCGGGCTGGAACCGGTCATGCCCTTGGCGGGCACAGTGATCCCCGTTTCCTCCGACGGCATCACCATTCCCCAGACTTGGTACGGCCTGGCCTGGAAGCGCAGCAGCGGTGCCAATACCCGTGCCGTTCGTATGCTTATGGCCAACCTGCATGTCTCTCTGGAGGATGCGCTGAAGCTCCTGGAGATCCCGAAATCCGAGCGCAATACCTACCGGAAGATCTGCGCTGCACGTGCGGGACAGAAAAAATCTCCAGAAATCGGCTGATGTTTGGAATTTGTTCTTGACATTTTCTTGAATGTGCGCTATAATGTACACATAAGGAGGTGGGTTTATGCTGAACACCAATATTACGAACTTCCGCAAAAACCTTTTCACCATGATGGAGCAGACGGTGCTTTACAACGAGCCGCTGAACATCTCTACCAAGGATGGCAACGCTGTGGTCATGAGCGAGGCGGACTACCGCAGCTTGATGGAGACGGTCTACCTTCTGTCTTTTCCCGGTATGCGGGAGAAGCTGCTGGATGGCGAAGCTGAGTCTCTGTCCGAGTGCATCCCGGAGAGTGAGGTCGAGTGGTAAGTGTACCAAATCGTTTATACAAAAACCGCCCTAAAGGACATTCCCAAAATCAAAAGCGCCCATTTGGACGGAAAGGTCAAGGCATTGCTGGAAATCCTGCGAGAAAACCCCTACCAGACACCGCCCATCTATGAGAAGCTGATTGGCGATCTTCAGGGGCTGTATTCCAGGAGAATCAACATCCAGCACCGACTGGTATACCAAATCTTCGAGGAAGAAAAGACCGTGAAGATCATCAGTATTTGGACGCACTACGAACGAGTATAGCAAAAAGCGGGGCAGTCCCCCTGCCCCGCAGCGAAAAAATGGTATTGACATTGTAAACGCACTGTAGTATAATATACTACGAAAGGAGTTGATGTTATGCCGTTCTCTATTCGACTGACTGAGGACGAACGCCGCCTGGTGGATAGCTATGCAAAGCTCCATTCGATCAGTGTTGGAGATGCATTTAAGCGGGCACTGTTTGAGAAGATCCAGGATGAATACGACATTACTGTTGCAAATGAAGCCTATGACGCGTATGTGCAGAGCGGAAAAAAGAGCCGCCCAATCAGCGAGTTCTGGAAGGAACTGGATATATGAGATATACCGTTGAAACGACCGATCAATTCGAGCGGGAATTCCGGAAGCTGGACAAATACACGCAGCGTATGCTCAAGTCCTGGATCCAAAAGAATCTGGTCAACTGTGAGGATCCCCGCGCCAGAGGAAAAGGCTTGACAGCAAATCGCTCCGGGCAGTGGCGATACCGTATCGGAGATTACAGGCTGATTTGCCAAATTGAAGATGACCGGCTGGTTATTCTCGCCTTGAGCGTCGGCCACCGTAGAGACGTCTATCAGTAGACAACAAAAGCGGGGCAGTCCCCCTGCTCCGCAAAGTCGAGATAATCGGCATTGACATTTTTTGTGAACTCTGCTATTATCATCATTGATCATTTGGGTATTGCAAGTGCTGAAGCTGCCTGTGGAACTAGGCGCAATGCAAACTGCAACATCTGCCCCACAGACTTGCCGTTGGGTGGGTTCGCTAATATCGGGCGAGTGCCGCTGGCTACCAAAGCCAGATGCAGACGGCTACAGATAAAATATTCCCGGATGCTTCGCCAAAAGCATCCGGGAACGGAAGTCTGTAAGATATTTCCATGCCACTTACGACTGTCAACATCTTAGCAAACCAACCCAGGTTTGTCAAGAGGGTATCTCCAAAAAGATACCGTTGATTAGTAAAAGGGCACGGGAACAATCCAATACGGAGGATTGATTCGGAAGGTCGGCAAGACGAACAGCGCCGTGACCGCAAACTTCCTGTTCCAAGGAAATTGCGAAAGCGCTCGATGCAGGGGTGAAAAGCCTGCTTTGCTACCGATGGACAAGCTCGTCAGAACATGGGGAAAACTGGTGGTGCAGCCCCCTGTGCGCAGAGGCGGGTTCTGAATCTCTGCCCCGATACCCTTTTGCGCACATTTCTCAACTTCCGAGTATCACTATACCCTTTTTGAATAACATCCTTCCCAGGCGCTGACAGGCTCAACGCCTGGGAAAGCTGTTTTTTGGAGCGGGTAATGGGAGTCGAACCCACCTATCAACCTTGGGAAGGTCGCATTCTACCGATGAATTATACCCGCGTTGCAGGCATTATTATAGCAGATACCGCGGCAAATAGCAAGTCTTTTTTTGTCGGAGAAAAAAAGTTTTCAAATTTGCTTCCCTTGTTCCCAAGGGAAAGGTTTGCCAGCCAGAACGGAATTACGAATATAGGCAAATGTCTCCTCCTCGCCCCGATCCCGGAGCATTAGAAGCAAATACTCCAGCTCCCGCTGGGTCTGCGGATGCATAAAGGTCTTTTCACGGCTGCGGTCATAGTATTCAAAAGCGGATGCGTCGGTATAGTCCTTGCCCTGGTAAGTCATGCACGCAGCCCGCCGATCCATCACCATCTCTACCAAGTACTTCCGCGGCATGGGAACCGGTCCATACTGCCGCGTCTCCGGCAGCAGATCCGACCAGTACTCATAGTGATGCCGGTTGCGGCCTTTATGGTGCATCCAGGCAGTGCTGCAGCCCTCCGCCTCCCGCTGCGCGGAATTGGGACTGCGGTTGCCCTGGAAATATTTTACGCCGCAGCGAAACTCTGTGGGAGAAAACTTGGACAGGTCGTGGGTCAGTCCCTGCCAGTACAACCCCACCCGGAAGCACCCCCGGCGCACCAGGCGGCGGTGCCTGCACACCGTCTTAAAATGCTGCCAGGCTTTCATCCAAGCATTCCTCCCTCTTACGTATTTTATTCCATTATAGCCCCCGCAGGCAGGAAATGCAAGCGCCAGGGCGAAATTAAAACATCTGGATTCTTGCCCATGCGGAGGAAATGTGCTACAATAAATAAAAAGGAGTGTGTGTCCATGGCGGAATACGAACTGGTCAGAGAAATCCAAAATCTGTGCCGCAACAATCAAATGCGGGACATATTTTTTGAGGAAGTGGAAACCGACGATCCGGAAGACTATGTCCGGCAGCTGCTACATGTAAGCAATCCGGAAATCAGCAAACAGACCCGGGAGGACGGCAGCGTTACTATTTTCGCCGCCTGCGATGGGCTGACCCAAAAATTTATTTTTACGCCCATTTAAGAAGGAGAAAAGAGAGAGAAATGGATGAGCAAGAGCAAAAATTCAATCAAATGACCCAGCCGCCCGTGGGCGGGCTGATCTGCCGGCTGGCAGTGCCATGCATTATCAGTATGCTGGTCACTTCCTTCTACAATATGGCGGACACCTTTTTTGTGGGTATGCTGAAGATCAACGCGGCCACCGGCGCGGTGGGCGTGGTATTTTCCATTATGGCCGTCATCCAGGCGGTGGGTTTTTTCTTTGGGCACGGCAGCGGCAACTATATATCCCGCCAGCTGGGGGAGAAAAACTATGAGGAAGCCTCCAAAATGGCGGCTACCGGTTTCTTCTCCGCATTAGCGGCGGGCATTCTGATCTGCATTGCCGGACAGATTTTTCTGGAACCGCTGGCTTATCTGCTTGGCTCAACAGAAACTATCCTTCCCTATACCAAAGATTATCTGCGGGTCATCCTGCTGGGCACCCCTTGGATGACCACGAGCTTTGTGCTGAACAACCAGCTCCGCTACCAGGGAAGCGCCGCTTATGCCATGGTAGGCATTGTGGCCGGGGCGGTTTTGAATATTGGACTGGATCCTATTATGATCTTCTGGATGGATATGGGCGTGGCCGGCGCCGGCTGGGCCACCATTATCAGCCAGTTTGTCAGTTTTATCCTCCTGCTCATCGGCTGCAGCAAGGGTTCCAACATCCACATCCGCTTTTCTCAGATGCAGACGAAGTGGTTCTATTACAGCATGATCATCAAAGGCGGTCTCCCCTCCCTGGCACGGCAGGGGCTTGCCTCCCTGGCCACGATCTTTTTGAACGTGGCTGCCCGTCCTTTCGGCGACGCAGTGATCGCCGCCATGGGTGTCGTACAGCGGATCACCACCTTCGGCGGCTCCGCCATGATCGGCTTCGGTCAGGGATTCCAACCGGTGTGCGGCTTTAATTTCGGCGCAAAGCTTTATCGGCGGGTGAAAGACGGTTTCTGGTTCTGTGTCAAGGGCTCGTTTGTGTTTTTGGTGGCCATCAGTATTCTGGGCTATATCTTTGCTCCTCAGCTGATCGCCCTGTTCCGGGACGACCCCCAGGTCATCGCCTGCGGCACGCTGGCGCTTCGCCTTCAGTGCATTACGTTTCCCGCCCAGAGCTGGATTATCGTTAGCAATATGATGGCGCAGTCCATTGGCAGAACCATTCCCGCCACCCTCCTGGCTGCTGCGCGGCAGGGATTGTTTTTCATCCCCATCGTACTGCTGCTTCCTCTGATCCCTTCCATCGGCCTGATCGGCGTTCAGGCCGCGCAATCCGTGGCGGATCTGCTTACTCTGATCTTTGCAATTCCCCTGCAGCTTTATGTTTTGAAAACCATGGAGCGAAAGTAAGAGGTTACTGACTTATGCATCCTGTTCTATTTATTATTTTTCTGACCCTGTTCACCGGCGTGGGCGGCCTGGCTCTGGGGGGCGTTGCGGCCTCCCTGATCCGGCGGGAATCTCCCAGAGGCAGCAGTCTGCTGCTCAGCTTCACCGCAGGTTTAATGCTGTGCATTGTCTCCTTTGATATGGTGCCGGAGGCCATTGAGGCTGCAAGCAATCCTTATCTGGCGCCTGTCTTTCTAATTCTGGGCTTCGGCATTACCTTTTTGCTGAACTGCTGGATTGACAAAAGCCAGCACCACGCAGACGAGCACCATTCCCATCAATGCGCCTGCGGTCATCACGATTTGCACAGCGCCGGAATTGTATTGGCCGCCGCTGTGGCGCTGCATAATATGCCGGTGGGTATGGCGGTGGGTACGGAGGTTTCTGTCCAGGGAATCGGCTGGGGCAGCGTCCTGGCCGCCGTCACCATTGGACTGCACAATATTCCGGAGGGGATGAGCATCGCCATTCCCCTGCTTCACGACGGCAGCAAGCGCATCGCCGCCATTGCCATTGCCGCCCTCAGCGGCATCCCCACGGTGTTTGGCGCCTTGCTGGGCTATTTCATCGGCAGTCAGGCGGAATCTGCCCTTTCCATTGCCATGAGCCTGGCGGGAGGCGCCATGCTGTATGTGGTATTCTTCGAACTGCTGCCGGAAAGCTACCGAAGCTGGCCTTCCAAATGGTCTATTTTGTCCACGATTCTGGGCTTTGCTCTGGGCGTTCTGCTATTGCTGTGTTTCAGCCACCACTGATATTTATCCATAATCCAGCGCCGCCGCACAAAAGTGCGGCGGCGCTGCTGATTTATTTTCGGAGGGTTTGTCCCGCTTCTACGCTTTTGAAAATGCGCTGCAGCATCACCATGGCCACCGTGGCCAGGATGACCTCCGCCACAAATTGGGCATATGCCAATCCGTACAGCGGGAAAATCAGATTCAGGATATAAAGCGCTGGGATCTCCAGCACGATTTTTCGCAGCAGCGCGAAAATCAGGGAACGCTTACCCATGCCGCAGGCCTGGAACACACCTACCGCCAGGAAGTCCAGCGCCAAAAACGGCAAGGCCAAAGAGAAGCCCTTTAAGAACGCGGCGCCATAGCCGATAATGGTCTCGTTCTTCATGAACATAGCCACCAGTATTTCCGCCCCAAAGAAGCAGATTATCGCAGCCGCCACCACAAATATCAGGGAAACTTTCAAGGAGTAGGTGATCGTTTCCCGCAGCCGTTTGCCATTCCCGCTGGAATAGTTATAACTCACCAGGGGCATAACCCCCTGGGAGAAGCCCATGGCCATATTCAACGGCACCATATTGATCTTCTGGGCGATCCCCACCGCCGCCACCGCGTCTGCGCCGCCTACGGCGGCAAAATTGTTCAGGATGGTCATGCCTGTCACATTCAGAAGGTTCTGGATCGCGGCGGGGATTCCCACCGCGCACACGCCAGTGACAATGCTCCTGCGAAATCCAAACATTTTGGGTCGGATGCATACGGCGGTTCGCTTCCGCCGCACGAATAACAGGACAAAAAAGTATCCGCAGGCAAATACATTGGAAATACAGGTGGCCAGACCCGCGCCGGAAGCGCCCATGTCCAATCCCCAGGGAAGGATGAAGATGGGATCCAAGATGATGTTCAGCAGGCAGCCGCTCATGGTGCCAATGCTGGCATGAACCGTGGAGCCCTCCGCCCGCAGCAGGTAAGCCATGACCACATTCAGAATGGCCGGGACAGCTCCCCAGCTTACAGTCCACAACAGGTATTCCCCTGTGGCCTGGGCGGTCTGTGCGTCCGCGCCCAAAATTTTCAGCGCCGGTACCCGCAGCAGGGTATAGGCTAAAGAAAAGAACAGGCCGCTAAGAATGGCGCAGTAGAAGCCAAACGCGGAACTGCGGGATACCGTATCATAGTCCTTTCGACCCATAGCCCGGCTCATCATGCTGGACGCTCCCACGCCAAACAGATTGTTCACCGCATTGAAAGCCAGCAGCAGCGGCGCTGCCAATGTCACCGCCGCGTTCTGAATTGGCTCGTTGAGCATTCCAACAAAGAACGTATCGGACAGATTGTATATCACCATAACCAGGGAGCTGAGCACCGTGGGAATTGCCAGGGTCATCACAGCATTGGGAATGGATCTTGTTTCAAATAATTCTATTTTGCGATCATCAACCATAAAATCCAGCACTTCTTTCTCAATTCTTCAAGCTTTGCAGCGGTGCGGGGATCCGTCCGCCCCGAGCGATGAAGTCTTCGGCGCTCTCCGGGTGCACCGGCATTACCGGGGCGCTGCCCAGCAAACCGCCCATCTCCACACGGTCACCCACCGCCTTTCCCGGAGCGGGAATGATCCGCACGGCAGTGGTCTTGGAATTCACCATGCCGATGGCGGCTTCGTCGGCAATAATTGCCGAGATCGTAGCGGCGGGAGTGTCTCCGGGCACGGCGATCATATCCAATCCCACGGAGCATACGCAGGTCATAGCCTCCAGCTTGGCCAGCGTCAGTGTTCCCCGCTCCGCTGCGGCAATCATGCCCTCGTCCTCAGATACCGGGATGAACGCGCCGGACAGACCGCCTACATGGTTGCTGGCCATCACGCCGCCTTTCTTTACCGCGTCATTCAGCAGCGCCAGGGCTGCCGTGGTGCCATGGGTACCGCAAACCTCCAGACCCATTTCCTCCAAAATCCGCGCCACGCTGTCGCCGACGGCGGGGGTGGGCGCCAGACTCAGATCTACAATACCAAAGGGTACTTCCAAACGGCGGGACGCCTCCTGGCCGATGAGCTGCCCCATTCGAGTGATGCGGAAAGCTGTTTTCTTCACCGTTTCCGCCACTATGTCAAAGGGCTGCCCTTTTACGTTCTCCAGGGCGTGGTGTACCACGCCGGGGCCGGACACGCCTACGTTCAGCGCGCACTCCGGCTCTCCTACCCCATGAAACGCCCCAGCCATAAAGGGGTTATCCTCCACAGCGTTGGCGAACACCACCAGTTTGGCGCAGCCCAGACCGTCCTGATCGGCTGTTAATTCCGCAGTTTTCCGAATAATCCGTCCCATTTCCGCCACTGCGTCCATATTGATGCCCGCTTTGGTAGAACCCACATTCACACTGGCGCACACCCGCTCAGTAGCCTGCAGCGCCTCCGGGATAGAGCGGATCAGCGTCCAGTCACTGTTGGTGCAGCCCTTCTGCACCAGGGCGGAAAAGCCGCCGATAAAATTAACGCCGCAGGTCTTGGCAGCTTTGTCCATGGCCACGGCCAGGGGAACATAGCTATCCGCCCGGCAGCTTCCGCCTACAATGGCAATGGGCGTTACGGAAATTCGCTTGTTCACAATGGGAATGCCGAATTCGCTTTCCAGTTCCTCCCCCACCTGCACCAGCTTCTCTGCCCGACGGGTGATTTTATCATAGACCTTCCGGGCGCAAGCGGCCATATCCGTATCGGCGCAGTCCAGCAGGGAGATTCCCATGGTAATGGTGCGGATGTCCAAATGCCGCTTATCGATCATATCCTGCGTTTCAATAATATCCTTTATATTCAGCATCGCAAGCTACCTCACACCCGGTGCATAGCGTTAAAAATATCCTCCCGCTGGATGCGGATGGACAATCCCATCTGACGGCCTTTCTCCTCCAGTTCCTTGCTGAGCAGCGCCAGGGGCAGCGTGCTCTTTTCCACATCCACCACCATCATCATGGTAAAGTAGCCCTGCATCACCGTCTGGCTGATGTCCAGGACGTTCACATTGTAATGCGCCAGCTCCGTGCACACGGAAGCAATAATGCCCACCGCGTCCTTACCCACCACCGTAACTACAGCTTTCATTTTATTGCTCCTCACACTTCATAGTCCGCGCTTACACGGCTGTCCAGCCAGTCCCAGAACTGCTCCTTGGCCGCCAGATGCAGCGGATGCTCTGCATATGCCGCCAGCGCCTCCCGGCTTTCAAATTCCGAATACAGACAGTAATCCATGCCTCCCTGGAATACAGGGCGAACCTCCAGCTTCCTGAGTCCTGGGATCTGCCCTACCAGCGGCTCCAGCAGAGAAGCGATGGTTTTTACAGCGTTCGTCTTTTCCACATCCTGCTTCAGTGTGTAGATCACAATATGCTTTACCATAGTTCTTCCTCCTTATGTACCAAATACCGGGGCCGGCATAGCGCGGCCCCGGTATGTAGGGTTTGAATTATTCCGCAGACTCTTCCATCACAGCACGGATGGACAGGGAGATGCGCTTGCCCTCGGTGTCGATGTCCGTGATCTTCACCGTTACCGTCTGACCCTCAGAAACCACGTCCTCGGGCTTGTTCACCCGACGGTCGGAGAGCTGAGAAATGTGGATCAGGCCGTCCACACCGGGAATAATCTCGGCAAAGGCGCCGAAACTCATCAGCTTCACGATCTTGGCGTCCACCATATCGCCCACCTGATAGTTCTTCAGGAAAACAGCCCAGGGATTCGTCTCATCGGTACGATAGCCCAGGGAGATCTTCCGCTTCTCGGGGTCAAAGGAGATCACATATACATCGATCTCGTCACCCACCTTCACCACTTCCGCAGGATTCTTGATGCGGTTCCAGCTCAGCTGGGATACGTGCACCATGCCGTCCACGCCGCCGATGTCGACAAACGCGCCGTAGGAAGTCAGGGACTTCACCACGCCATGGTACTTGCTGCCCTCCTGGATCTCGCTCCAGATCTTCTCCTGCTTGGCTCTGCGCTCCTCCGCCAGAACGGCGCGGATGGAGCCAATAACCCGACGACGGGCGCGGTTGACCTCGGTGATCTTGATCTTAGCAGGCTTGCCCACCAGACCCGCCATATCGCCGCCCTTGGCAACGCCGGACTGAGAAGCGGGGATAAATACCCGTACGCCCTTATAATTGGCCACCAGGCCGCCCTTGTTCTCCTCGGTGATGGTGGCTTCCACGGTCTCCCTGCTCTCGCACAGAGCCGCCATATCGTCCCATACCTTCATGCCCTCCAGCTTCTTCCTGGACAGCTGCACGGTGCCTTCCTGGTCGTTAACGCGCACCACGAATACCTCGATCTCGTCGCCCACCTTCAAAACATCCTCGGGCTTAACAGAGGGATCGGCACTGACTTCATCGTAGGGAATGTAGCCGGCGTGCTTGGCACCCAGATCCACCTGGATCTCGGTATTGCCGATGCCGGTGACAACACCGGTAACCTTATCTCCTGTATTTAAAGTCTTGATGCCCTGCTTGAGAAGTTCTGCAAAAGTCTCCTCCTGCACAGCCTCAGCGTTTACAATTTCGCTCATAGTCTTGTTGACCTCCTTTATAATCCACGCCGGTGTGGACGCACCAGCCGTGATTCCAACATCTGAAACACCACGGAAAAACGCTTGGGACAATTCGGACGCATTGTCCACCAGCACCACTTTTCCGCAATGCTCCCGGCAGATCATTGCGAGGCGGCCTGTGTTGGAACTGTGGATGTCACCTACTACGACCATGGCCTGACAAACGGAACTCAATTTTGCCGCTTCGCTCTGCCGGTATTCAGTTGCTCTACATATTGTATCAAAAATTCTCAGTCTAGTAAACTGTTTTTTTGCGAAATCCCCACACAATTTCCACAAAATTTCAGTGGACGTGGTCTGGGAAACCATGCAAATTGGCAAATCGGCTGGAATTCTCTTTTTTTCTGCCCAATCTTGCAGCTCTTGTAGGTTCTCAAAAATTTCGCACCGGCTGCACCAGCCGGCAATCCCCTCCACCTCGGGATGCGACCGGGTACCGATAATCACCGGCAGCCAGCCATCCTGCTCCGCTTGGGATACAATGGCGTGGATGCGCTTCACAAAGGGGCAGGTAGCGTCGATGATGGTCACATCCCGCCGCTCCAGCGCCTCCTGCACAGCCTTCGTCACACCATGGGAACGGATAATCACCGTGCTGCCCGGCGGGGCTTCCTCCGGTGCGGCAATGACCCGAACGCCCATTTTTGAAAAATGCTCCACGGCGTGGCGGTTGTGAATGATAGGTCCCAGAGTCAAGACGATCCCACCAGCCTTGGCCGCCTGCTCCACCAGCTCCACCGCCCGGTTTACGCCGAAGCAAAACCCGGCGCTTTTGGCCACTGTGACGCTCATAGCGGAATCTTCTTTCCCACTATTTCCCGCACCGCAGCAACAGCGCCTTCAATATCCAGCTCCGAGGTATCCACCAGCACCGCGTCTCTGGCTTGGCGCAGCGGAGCAATCGCCCGGTGGGTATCCTGATGATCCCGCTGCTCAATCTCCTGGAGGATCTTCTCATATTGTGCCTGCCGCCCCTTGGCCAGCAGTTCTTCCGTCCGGCGCTTTGCCCGCACCTGGCTGGAAGCCGTGAGAAAAATCTTCACATCAGCTTTCGGCAGTACCACTGTACCAATGTCCCGTCCGTCCATCACCACATTGTGCCGCTTAGCCATATCCCGCTGTAAGTCCAGCAGCATTTCCCGGGTAATGGGCAGCGCCGATACCAGGGAAGCTTTTTGGGATATATCCTGGGTACGGATGTCCTCGGTCACATCCATACCGTTCATGAGCATATGCTGCACGCCTTCCTCATCGTACGCAATGGCCACTGTCAGCTCGTCCAGGTATCGCTCCACGCCGTCCGTATCCTTGGGACTAATGCCCAGCAGATCCAGAAAATAAGCTACTGTGCGGTAAATGGCTCCTGTATCCACATAGTAATAACCCAGTTCTTTCGCCAGATGCCGGGCGATGGTGCTCTTGCCCGCTCCGGCGGGGCCGTCAATGGCGATAGAATAATGCTTTGCCATAGTCGTTTCCTCTTTTCTCCATATTTTATAAGCCGCGCAGTCGTCCCAAGGCGGCAGCCTCCCGCGCCACCACCTCTTGCGCGGTGAGTCCCAGCGCTTTTCCCACTTCCTCGGGGCTTTGGGGAAGTCCTCCCTCCAGCCCAAAGCGCAGAGACAGAAGCTTTCTGGTTTCTGCATCCAATTCTGAAAGCAGCTCGTCGATCCGCTGCCGGGTCTGGAAATACGCGGTATCCTCTACCGCCTGGCCGTCCTCCGCAGAAGGAGGCGGCGTCCGGTGCGCTTTTTCCAGCGCCTGGGCATCCGCAAACATCTTGGACACCACATATCCATCCTCCAGAGAAATGCCCATCTCCTGGGCGATCTCCGCCACCAGGGGGTTCCGTCCCAGCCGGGTAAGCAGTCTTTCATCCGCAGCCCGGTAGTCTTCCAGCGCCTGACGCAGCTTTGCCCCTACGCCGCCGGAGCGCGCCTGAAGCAGCACCGCCTTCGCCATGGCCTGACGAATCCACCAGGCACAGTGCGCCCGAACATCGCCGCCCGCATAGCAGGACAGCCCCTGCCACAGACCCAGATTTCCCTCCTGGATCAAGTCCAGCAGCAGTACGCCCCATCCGGTATGCGCCTGCGCCAGTTCCACCACCAAGGGCAGCTGCGCTTCCGCCAGCTGTTCCAGCGCGGAGGCGTCCCCCGCCAGATATGCCTTTGTCAAGGATTCTAAGGAACTGTCGGGCAGCGCTTTTAGTTCCTGCAAATAAATACCAAGAGGATCCTCTGCAGGCAGCTCCAGCTCATGCCCCGCAGCCATCTGCGCCTCTTGGCGCAGCCGCGCTGCCTGCGCCCCCGTCTCCTCCCACTTGGGGAGGGTAGAGATATCCAAAGAGATCTGCCTGGCTTCCAGGTCGGCAAACGCCGCCTCCAGGGCATCCTCATCCTCCCCCTCCAGCAGGGTCAGCAGCCGTGCGCCGGAAAAACTGTCGCCCGGCCGCAGCCGGACAATGGCCAGCTCCCAGGGACTTTCCCCAAAGGTAATGTCATTCATTCCAAAAAATCCTCCAATCCCAGGGCTGCGCCCATCTCCTTCAGCTTTCCCATGGCCTGGCGCTCCACCTGCCGCGCCCGTTCCCGGGAAATGCCCAGCATTCCGCCGATCTCCTCCAGCGAATGGCTCACGCCATCCTCCAGTCCGAAACGCAGACGCAGCAGCTGCGCCTGCCGGGGAGACAGCTGCTCCAGAAGCCGCTCCATGGTTCGCTCCAACTCCTGCCGTACCAGATCCTGCTCCGGCTGCGACGCCCGGGCATTTTCCAATATCGCTCCCAAGCTGCTGTCCGCCCGTTCCCCGGCAGGGGCGTCCAGAGAGCAGGTTTCCGGCATCCGCGATAACAGCTTCTTCACCTGCTCGGGCTTCATCTCGCAGGCCGCCGCCAATTCTTCCAGCGTGGGCGCCGTCCCATTCTGCTGGAGCAAACGATTGCGAACCGCCTGTATCTTGCGCATTTTTTCCGCTGTATGAACCGGTACCCGGATCACGCCGTTATGCTCCGCCACATACCGGGCGATTCCCTGACGGATCCACTTGGTCGCGTATGTAGAGAACCGAGTATCTCGGGTATAATCAAATTTTTTCGCCGCCGCCAGCAGGCCGATGCTCCCCTCCTGGATGAGATCCAGCAGCGGCACGCCCCTGCCGGTATACTCCCTGGCCACGGAAACCACCAAACGCAGGTTAGCGTTTACCATTTGCCGCACCGCCTCCTCGTCTCCCTGGGCGCAGCGGCGCGCCAGTTCCCGCTCCTCTTCCGGTTCCAGCAGCGGATACTGGCGGATTTCCTGCAAATATTGGCGCACATCCTCTTCCCCGCTAGGGACAGGTGTGTCCACCGGTACAATGCTCATGACTTCATTCCTTTTTGCTCTTTGAATTTCTCCCGCAGCGCCATCAGATCTTCCTCGCTGGATACTTGTCCCGCCCGGTGCTCCGCCTGAATGATGCGGATGCAGTCCTCCAGGACGGCTTCCTTCACCGGCTCTTGATGCCGCTGCACAATGCCCGCCAGGTGGGACATCTCCTCCTCGCTCAGATCCTCCAGCACCCCCGCGGCGACTTCCAACCCACGGCGGTAGCGCAGCTGCAGTTCCTCATAGATCCTGCCCAGCAGCGGGCTGGAAAATTCGCTGCACTGTAATCCCTTGGTCTGCTCCAAAAGCCCAGGCTCCTTCAGCACCATAGCGATCACCGTTTCCTCCGCCATGGCGGACTTGATATTGTCGTAGCGAATGGCGCGGCTCTTGGGTTGGAGCGCCTGGGCGGGGGCAAGCTCCTGCTGCTCCCGCTTCTTCCGCTCCCGCGCCATGCGCCGCTGAAATGCCTTCTTGATTTCCAGCTTCATAGCATCCATGCTGATCCTGGCGGCTTCCGCCGCCCGGCCTCCATAGACCTCCCGCTGGACGGGGCTGTTCAGGGTGGAGATCATCTCCGCCGCCTCCCGGACAAATTTTACCCGCTGCTCATCATTTTCCAGGTCGTATTTCCGCATAATCGACCCCAGCTGGTATTCCACCCGGTTGGACGCCTCCTCCAGCAGCACCTTGAATCGGTCTGCACCGAATTTCCGCAAAAATTCATCCGGATCCTTGGCGTCCCGCATCCGCAGCACCTTTACGCCGATCCCTGCCGCTTCCAGCATAGGGATGGCCCGGCGGGTGGCGTTTTGCCCCGCATCGTCCCCATCATAGATCAGCACCACCTGCTCGGTATACCGGGACAACAGCGCTGCGTGCTCCTGCGTCAGGCTAGTACCCAGAGAAGCCACAGCGCAGTCAAATCCATGCTGATGCAGGGCGATGGCGTCCATGTACCCCTCTACCAGGATAAGATAGCCCAGCTTGCTCCGCTTCGCCAGGTTCAGCCCGAAGAGGTTTTTCCGTTTATTGAAAATATCCGTTTCTGGGGAATTCAGATATTTGGGGGTGGAGTCGTCCATCACCCGGCCGCCAAAGCCAATGACATTTCCCCGCACATCAATGATGGGGAACATGAGCCGATTGCGGAATCGGTCGAAAATACGCCCATTCTTCTCCGAAACCAGCCCGCCGTCCCGCAGTTCCTGATCCGTATAGCCCTTGGCACGCATCGCGTCTACCAGCGCCGACCAGGAATTGGGGGCGAAACCGATGCCAAAACGGGTCAGCGTCCCCCGGGTCATCCCACGCCGCTGGGCATAAGCCAAGCCCTCCGCCCCCACCGGCGCATAAAGCTGGGCATGGAAAAACCGAGCGGCTTCCTTATGAAGCGCCCAAAGCCGCTCCTGGCGGCGGTAGCGGCTCTGATATTGTGCATCCTCCGGCACTTCCATGCCCGCCCGTTTGGCCAGGGCACGCACAGCGTCGGGGTAGCTGAGTCCCTCGATCTCCATCTGGAAATTGATGACGCCGCCCCCCTTATGGCAGCCGAAGCAATAATAGATTCCCTTATCCGGTGAAACGGAAAACGAGGCGGTTTTCTCCCCATGGAAAGGACACAGGCCAAACAGATTCGCCCCAGAGCGTTTCAGCTGCACATACTGGCTCACCACTTCCTCAATGGGGTTGCGAGCCACCAATTCATCAATAAACGACGGTGGAAACGCCATACGTCCGCCTCCTTTTCCATGAGATCCTGCTACGTCTTGGATAAAAGCGCGTTACCGCGCCTGCAGGCGGTTTCCCTCCGCCTTTTCTTCCCTTTCTTTGCCCCGCATCCGAGCAGCCAGACACTCAATGCCCATAATCACTGGAAAGAGCACATTGGGCACAGCGTGCAGTTCTGTCTTCACCACATAGGGCAGCACAGCCACGAACAGCGATGCGAACGCCGTCCAAAAAACGCCTTTGAGCCAGTACGGCTTTTCACTGACCGCATATCCAACGCCCAGACCGGTGCAAATGACTGCCATCAGCCCGGCAAAGGCCGTAGCCAGCTGGGGGGCGCCCTCCGGCAGCATATCAAAATAGGAAAACGCCTGGATAGGCGTGCCCTCGCTCCATACCAGCACCGTCCCCGGTACAGCACCAATACTCACAGCAATTGCCGGCAGCAGCACCAGGCAGACTTTCCATAGAATCTTTTTACGCATATCCTGCCCTCCTGAAAACAGAAAGATTTTTATTGGTTTTATAGACGGAAACCGTCTTATAACTTCTTGTAAGTGTTTATAGAGGTATGGAAAAACCTTGATTTACAAGGTTTTTCCCATTCTTGCTTGTATCTTCTCATATCGCCGTATAAGTTGCTTTTGTAAAGTTGGGCACCATTTTAGCAACACAAATAAGGCAGTAAAGTACAAGCGCAAGACGGTGTGCCACACGCACAAAGACAGTTTGAAACTGCTCTTGTGATTTAATCAAATAAAGATATATCAATCTTCGATAAAGTAACAAGCAAAAAAGAGCATTAAAAGTTCCGTAGCAAGCATAGGAAAGTGGTACCCTTTCCGGAAAACTGTTTTATTTTTTTGCTGGTTGGGATAATCCCAAGCCCTTACAGATCTGAATTTGTTTTACTCATCACATTATATGAAAAGCTTGTTTATCTTACTTCACAATAAAATAACAATAATCAAGAATTACATTTCCTTTGTCATCTGGTGTTGTATAGCGAGGACACAGACAATTTTCAAAAGACCATACCGCCCCCTTATCGTCATGCCATATCTTCATACCCTTTTCAGCAAGTTTTTGCTTACAAGCACTTGTGTCGTGGACTTCGTTTTCTTTGCCGTAAATCCAACAAGTCCCTAAACTCAAATCCCTAAAATCAACACTTACAAAACCTTCAGGTACACGTGTATTTTCAGGAGCAAACATACCTATGTAATATTCAAAAGGTTGCTCGTCCGCCCGTCTTTCAACGCCAATATAACCGCCACCATTTTCCCAAAGAACAGTTATTTTGTCTGTACCGCCCATGGTTTTTTCAAGAATATCAAACCAACCATTTTGCCACCATTCGCCCCAATGTCCAAAATTATCGTATTTCTTTCCGATAAATCTCATGGTAGGTATGTTTTCCTTGAATACGTTAATAATCTCTGCCATAATGCATTCTCCTTTGCAAATTCTGATTTTTCAGTTTCTATGTTATATAGATTTTACTATCATATTGTGATTAATTCAACCTTTCATAAACAGCATAGCCAGCCACCCTCGTCAACGGTCGAGATGAACGGCTTCGCCCGACGCCCGCAAGTACGTCTGTCCCTGCTTATATGGCAGCCAAGAGAGCGAAAGCAACGAGTGCTTCCGCCCTCGCATAATATGGTTTTCCTTATATCTGCCCGTATCGTTTTATATCGTCATAGGAAATCTGGGCATCATTTGGGCACCAAAGCAGCAAAAATCAATGTTGTTCTGAGTGCCTTAATCTGCGAAAAGTCAGTATTTGCAAGGGATTTCACAGTTCCAGAAATTTAGATAGCAAAAATTCAAATACTATTTTTTATCGTATACGGGTGAAATCGTTTTTAAGCCTTTGCATGATATACAAAAATACCGAAATATGCCCTCCGGCAAGGCTTTTGTGTCCAAAAGTATTTTAATCTTTTAAGGAAATTGCAGCTTACAGTTTTTTCTCGTAACATATCTCCTGCGTTTCAAAACAGGATTTGACCTTTCCATAAAAATATCCCGTTTTATCAGGGCGCGGTATTAAAATAGCAGCCCGAACGTTTGGTATAACCGCTGCATTGGCAAAAAAGCAAGTGCTTATGCGCGTTTTGTCCGTTTTATCCATTACATCGCCAAAAAGTATCCTGCTATTTTTTACATTATAACATATTACCCTCGGATGTGCCACCCCATAGGAATAAAAATCTCGGTATATTTATCCACCGCATAATTATCCGTCATGCCTGCAATGTAGTCGCATACCGTCCGCTCCAGTCCGTCGAACGTCATCTGGGGCTGAAAAGTTTCCGGCATCGCATCGGGATGATTGTAGTAATGCTCATAAAGCCGCTGGAGCATCTCCTTTGCCTTGCTCTCCTCTCCTTTGGCCACCGGATTACGGTAGACCCTCTGGAACATGAAGCTGCGCAGATCTCTCAGCGCTTTATCCACCACCGGAGACAATAGAACCGCCCCCGCCTCCTTGGAAGTAAGGATACAGTCGCACACCAGCGTATTGATTCGATCCCGGTGCACCTGTCCTAAGACATGGGAAATACTCTCCGGGATGTCTTCATCCGTCAGAATGCCTGCCCGGATGGCGTCGTCTATGTCATGGTTCACATAGGCGATCTGATCGGACTTGCGCACCACCTGCCCTTCCAGGGTTTCCGGGATCTGATCGCCGGTATGCCCCAGAATCCCCATGCGCACTTCATAGGTGAGATTCAGTCCCGCGCCGTCGTTTTCCAGCAGATCCACCACCCGCAGACTCTGCTCATTATGGCGGAAGGGCTTGCCCAGGCAGTCGGACAGGGCGTCCTCGCCGGCATGTCCAAACGGCGTGTGCCCCAGGTCGTGCCCCATGGCAATGGCCTCTGCCAGATCCTCATTCAGTCCCAGCGCTCGGGTAATGGTACGGGCGATCCGTGCCACCTCCAGGGTGTGGGTCATGCGGGTGCGGTAATGATCGCCCTCCGGCCGCAGAAATACCTGGGTCTTGTGCATCAATCGGCGGAAGGATTTGCTATGTACAATGCGATCTGTATCCCGCTGATAGCAGGTACGCACATCCTGCTCCCGTTCCTCTAAGTACCGGGGTCTGCCCCGGCTCTCATCGGAAAACGCCGCCAGAGGATTCAGATTTCGGTGCTCCTGCCGCTCCAATTCTTCCCGTACTGTCATGCGTCATCGCTCCTTTGCAAATGATTACACAGGAAAGGCACGGTATTCCAACCCCGTTTCCATGCCCTCCACCGTTCCGGCGGTGATATCCGCCACTTTTTTCAGAAACGCCGCAGCCTGCGCTTGTGGCAGCAGGATATCCAAGTCCACCTCCGCGCCGAACTGCGCGTCTCGCAGCACGCCGTCAAACTCCCCGATCAGCAGCTTCAGCCGTTCATAATAGGCGTAGGGGCAGGGCACATACAGCGCCGCCCATACCCGTTTTCTGGATTTTCCCGCAGCGTCCACGGCGATCTTCGCCCCTTTCGCATAAGCGCGGGTCAGACCGCCCACCCCCAGAAGCGTGCCGCCGAAGTACCGGGTCACCACGCAAACCACGTTGTACAGGCCTTCCCGCTGCAGCACCTGCACCATAGGCATTCCCGCCGTACCGCCCGGCTCTCCGTCATCGGAAAAACGCACCGCCCCATCCCGGATAATATACGCCCAACAATTGTGGGTAGCGTCATAATGCCGTTTTCGCATAGCGTCAATTTTCTCTTGGGCTTCCGCCTCCGTCTCCACCGGCCAAATCCTGCCAATGAAGCGGGAGCGTTTTTCCACGAATTCTGCCTCCCCGAAACGGGTGGGAACCAGATATTCCTCCAATCCTACCACTCCTTCGTGATATACAAACGTACTCGGCCATAGAGAATGGGGTCTACCACGGCTTCCACCTGGATACTGTCCTGCGTGTACTCCACCCCCATCACCTGGGCGCCGTCGTGGAGGGTCTGTACCAGGCCGCCCTGGCTGTAAGGCAGCTGCAGCAGAATATGATGCCGCCCCTGTCCCACCGCCGTCTCAATTTTTCGCAGCAGCTGCTCCATGCCCAGCCCCAAGGCTGCGGAAATAGCGATCTTGTCCTCTCCCATAGGGATATCCTCCGGAGCCGCCAGATCCGCCTTGTTATAGCACTCCACAACAGGCGTGCCCGGCCTTGCCAGCTTGGCGATGAGCCGCTCCACCACCGCCATATGCTCCGCCCGATTGGGATCAGAGGCATCAATGACATGAAGCAGCACATCGGCATACTCCAGTTCCTCCAGCGTTGCCCGAAAGGCGTCCACCAGGTGGTGGGGCAGCTTGGCGATAAAACCCACCGTGTCCGAAAGAATGACCTCCAGATTGTCCGATACCCGCAGCTGCCGGGAGGTGGTATCCAGCGTGTCAAAGAGACGATTATTGGCGGGGATGCCCGCGCCGGTGAGCCGGTTCAGCAGCGTGGATTTTCCTGCGTTAGTATAGCCCACCAGAGCCACCACCGGCACAGCGTTCTTCTGCCGCCGCTGCCGCTGCACGCCCCGCACCTGCCGCACCTGTTCCAGCTCCCCCTGCAAGCGGGTAATGCGCTCCCGGATATGCCGCCGGTCGGATTCCAGCTTGGTTTCACCGGGGCCTCGCGTACCGATGCCGCCGCCCTGACGGCTGAGACTCTTGCCCATGCCGGAGAGCCGAGGCAGCAAATACTGATACTGCGCCAGTTCTACCTGCAGCCGCCCTTCCTTGGTCTTGGCGCGCTGGGCAAAAATATCCAATATCAGCGCGCTCCTGTCCAGTACCGGCACGCCGATGATCTCCTCCAGCGCCCGGATATTCCCGGGGGACAGTTCGTTGTCAAAAATCACCATGGTGGACTGGGTAACCTCCACCAGCATCCGCACCTCCTGAGCCTTTCCCTCGCCGATAAAGCTGTGGGAATCCGGGGTGTGACGGTTTTGCAGGATTTTCCCGGTGCAGAAGCCCCCCGCTGTCTCCAGCAGGGCTTCCAGCTCCTCCAGAGTATCCTCCGTAGCGGTCTGCGCCTGGGTAAAGCAATCTGCGTTCAGCCCCACCAGCACCGCCCGCTCCTGTATGGTTTTTTCAAAGTTTCCTTCCATTGTACCTCCTGCCCCAGGGGGCAATCCTCAGTTCTGTTTCGTAAAGGCCATGCATCCGGCATCCTCCGCCGGGACAAAACCCAATTTTCGATAAAATGCCGCTGTTTCCGGCGTGCGATCCGTCAGCAGCACCTTCTGCCGTACCTGCGGATACCGAGAGAGCAGTTCGTTCAGCAATGCGCCGCCCACGCCCCGGCGCTGGTATTCCGGCCGCACCAGGACATCCTGTATATAAAGGATTGTCGTTTCATCCCCCACAGCCCGGGCAAGTCCGATCAATTCCCCATCCCGCCGGGCAGTCACCACAGCCAAAGAACGTGCCAACCCAGCTTTCAGTGCCTCCGGCCGATGGGTGTAGGCCGTCCAGCCCACGCTTTTATACAGCGTCAGCACCTGATCAACGTCCAGTTCCCAGCCATTTTCCCAAGAGATCTCCATACTGCAACCTCCAAGAATATACAAAAAGTCCGCACCACGCTTACGCGGTGCGGACTTCGCTCTTACTTCAGGCCAAAGCGCTTATTAAACCGGTCAACGCGTCCACCGGTATCAACCAGCTTCTGCTTGCCGGTATAGAAAGGGTGGCACTTGGAGCAGATTTCAACGCGGATGTCCTTCTTGGTGGAGCCAGTCGTAAAGACATTGCCACAGGCACAGCGAATGGTGGTCTGTTCGTACTTGGGATGGATACCTTCTCTCATGATGTTCACCTCTTTCTAGTCTGCTTAAAAGGGCGCAAAACCCCAGCAATTCTCAATCGCCCACACATCATACCACATTCGTTTTCAGAATGCAAGTCTTTTTTTCGGATTTTCGCGGATTTCTTAAAACGCCCAGTTGCCGTTCCGGAAAACCGGTACGATGCGCCCATCCCAGGTGGTAGCGTCGATGTTCATGGAGTCGCAGCCGATCATAAAGTCCTCGTGGATCATGGAATCATTCACACCCAGCGCGCGGCACTCCTCCAGCGTCTTGCTCTGGAAATCCCGGATGGTATCCGCAAAGCCGGCGCCCAGCGCCAGGTGGCAGGCGGCGTTCTCATCGAAAAGGGTATTGTAGAACAGCAGCCCGCTCTGGGCGATGGGGCTGGCCTGCGGCACCAGAGCACATTCCCCAAGATAGGCTGCGCCTTCGTCCATGGCGATCATCTGCTTCAGAAGTTCCTCCCCCTTCTCCGCGTGCACCTCCACTGCTTTGCCGCCCGCAAAGCGGATGGAGAAGCCCTCAATCAGCTGACCATTATAGGATAGGGGCTTGGTGGCATACACAATGCCCTCCGCCTGGCCGCGCATAGGGGTAATAAAACATTCCTCCGTAGGGATATTGGGATTAAAGAACGTCCCTTGCCGGATGGTTTCCCCGCCGCCGCAGAACTGCCCCTCGGGGATCATGCCCACCGTCAGATCAGTACCGTTATCCGCAGTATAGTGCAGCTTGGCGATGCCAAGGTCGTTGAGATACCGGCACCGCGCCATTAGGTCTGCGTCGTGTGCCTGCCAGGCCGCCACGGCGTCTCCTTCCACCCGGGAGGCAGCGAGAATGGCTTCCCACAATTTCTCCACTGCCTGACTGCCCCGCAGACCGGGGAACACCTTCTTCGCCCAGGCGACGCCGGGAACGGCGGCAATGCACCACTGCTGCCGGTTGTGCATCTGGTCGGCATAGGGCTTGAGAACAGGGTAGCGCATCTGCATGGCCTTCCCCTGCTTCTCCGTATCCACGCCTTTCTGGCTATCCGGGTCCTCAGATACCAGATGGATACGGCAGGGCAGCGTCTCTACCTGGCGCTTGCGCTTTTCGATCTGCCACTGCTCTACTGTGCCCAGAGTCTTCAGGCTCTGGTAGCGGATATGCAGCTTCTCCAGCGCCGGATAGTTCCATTCCACCGTTACTTTCTTTGCCTTGGCCTTATAGGCCTCCTCCACTACCATCTGCACAAATTCCGGCTGATCCAGGTCGGCGTGGATGATAACCTCCTGCCCTTTCTGCACATTCCCGCCCATACGGACGATCAGGCGGGCGTATTCCCGCAAAACAGTCTTTTTCATCGCTGGTTTTGCTCCTTTCAAAATCTTTCGCTATTCTATCAGATTTCCCTCCGTTCGTCAATCCTTTGCCAGGCGCGCCTTGACTGGATTTGCGCCCCATGGTATAATCAAGCGGAATATTGGGAGGAGAACTCAGAATTATTTTGTGAAAGGTCGCTGTGAATTATGAACAAAAAACTGCTGCTTTTGCTGCCTGCCCTGCTGCTGACTCTGTCAGCCTGCGGCGAGGACACCGAAACTGTACCCACCACCACCGCTCCCCTGCCCACCCTCCAGCAGACCGCCACCGTGGCCGGGCTGGAAATCACCAGCGTGCCCACGGAGCCGCCCACGGAAGCCCCCGCTACCGAAGCGCCCACGGAAGCCGTCACCGCCTATGGAGAGGGCACCTACTATCTCACCGCCGTGCTGAATTCCGGCGCGGATGGAGAATTTATCTATGACGAACTCACCTTTGTAGACGGGAAACTGACGATACACTTCTTTTCCTCCAGCCAGCTTGGCAAGGGCGGCTACGGCCCCAATTGCTCCGACGAGCTGCAGTTCTCTCCCTGCTTTACCATGACCGTGGAGGAAGCCATCGCCTACTATGAAGCGCAGGGCTGCACCGTAACTGTTCAGGAGGCATAAGAGATCCGTATGCTGAGCAAGCAAGAATTTCAAAATCTGGCTGCCCGCCGCCTGTTGATCCTGGACGGCGCCACCGGTTCCAATCTGATGAAAGCCGGGATGCCCCGAGGCTGCTGCACCGAGCAATGGGTTCTGGAGCATCCGCAGGCGCTTCTGGATTTGCAGCGCGCTTATGTCCAGGCCGGAAGCGACATCCTGTACGCGCCTACGTTTCAGGCGCAGCCCATTGCCCTGGAAAAAGTAGGATTGGGGGAAAAGACTGAGCAGGTAAACGCCCAGCTGGTATCCCTCACCCGATCTGTGGCAGGAAATTGTTTCGTCGCAGGAAATTTGACTACCCTGGCAGCCTTCTGCGACAGCTATGATGAAGCCAACTTTGATGTATTGGTGGAGAATTACCGCCGCCAGATCCGCGGCCTGTTGGACGGCGGCGCGGATCTGCTGGCTGCGGAAACGTTGATGTACCCCATGGAATCGGAAGCCATCCTCACCGCCGCCGAACTGGAAGGCGCCGGAGCCGTTCTCTATACCTTTACCATGCAGCCGGACGGTACGCTGTTTTCTGGTCGGGACGTTGGGCCTATTCTGCAGGAATTGGCGCGGGCGGGAGCCGCCGCCGTGGGCTTCAACTGCGTTGCCGCCGATGCTCAGCTCCCCGGCTTGGTAAGCAAATTAAAGCGTTATGTAAACTTTCCGCTGGTGTGCAAGCCCAATGCCGGTATGCCCGTCATCACTGCGCAAGGGGCGGAGTACCCTATGGGCGCAGTGGAATTTGCCAACATTCTGCAAGACTGCCGGCAAATGGGCGCCACCATTCTGGGCGGCTGCTGCGGAACTGCCCCGGAGCACATCGCCGCCCTCCGCCATATTGTTTCCAGCCAGTAGTTCTCCCAAAATTACGCCCGGCAGCGGGCGTAATTTTTTTGTTGCCAACAACGTCGACATTTGCTATAATGACGCTGTTATGGAAAAAAGAATACATTTGTATGTCAGTCGGAAAAACGCGCTGACATGGCTGATGGCACTGTGCCTGATCGGCTCGGCAGTGGCCCGCATTGTGATACCCGGTTTGAAAGGGTCCGAGGTATCGCTGAACGTGTGGAGCCAAATCGTTCTGCCAATTTTCGCCACTGTGCTCTATGTGCTCATCACTCTGATGGATGGAAAAGAACGTTTCTACAAAACCGCCATCCCGGTTTGGATTCTCGGTATCTACTTCGGCATCACCATGCTGGATTATTTCTCTTCCCCCATGGTGCTGGGTCTGTACTGGATCGCCATTGTATTTTTCTGCGTGCTTTACACGCAGATCACCTCCGGCGTGGTGCGTCAGGTATGGCTGTTGCTGTTTCTGTTCGCCTGCCCGCTGGGCGCCCTGGGCTATCTGCGCCGGGAAGCCATTCTGGTGGGCAATTGGCTGGCGGCTTCCGCCATTTTGCCGGATGTGCTGCTGGTGCTGGGATGGATCCTGTTGGTATTTGCCATCCGTATCCATCCGGTAAACGAGTATCACCCCACCTGGGGCGATCGGAACGATGGCCGCCGGGTGCGCAGCCTGCCGCCCATGAATCAGATGGTTCCCTACATCATGGTCAACAGGAACTCCGCCACCAATTATTTCACGGAATCGCTGGAGATCTCTCATGTGGAGCGTTATATCCGGCAGAAGCGCCGGGAGGGGCTTACCAATTTCGGCATCACCCATGTGCTGCTGGCCTGCTATGCCCGCACCATTGCCCGTTATCCCAGTCTGAACCGGTTCGTAAGCGGCCAGAAGGTATTCAGCCGGGGCAACGACATTCAATTCTGCATGACCATCAAAAAGGAAATGCACTCCGACGCCCCAGAGACGGTCATCAAAGTGCATTTGTCCCCCTACGATACTGCGGAAGACGTATACAATAAATTAAATGCCCAGGTGGAAAAAGTAAAGAACACGCCCCTGGACTCCGACTTTGACAATACCGCTCACGCTCTCACTTTGATCCCAGGCGTTTTCCTGAAATTCACCGTGTGGCTGCTGAAGACCCTGGACTATTTCGGCTTGCTTCCCAAATTCCTGCTGGAGATCAGCCCCTTCCATGGCAGCGTGTTCTTCACCTCTATGGGTTCTCTGGGAATCCCGCCCATTTACCATCACCTCTACGACTTCGGAAACCTGCCGGTGTTCTGTTCTTTCGGCATGAAGCGCCGGGCGCTGGAGGTGCAGGAGGACGGCCAAGTGGTGCAGAAAAAATACGTGGACGTCAAATTCTGCCTGGACGAGCGCATTGTGGATGGCTTCTATTACGCCGCTTTCTTTAAGCACTACAAACGGGTGCTGCTCCATCCTGAAGTGTTGGATGCGCCCCCGGAAGAAGTCGTTCAGGACGCGGAATAATGAAAGACGCTGTACTGTCTGAGCTGCGGAATGCAGACGAATATCTTTCCGGCCAGGAATTGAGCGTTCGGCTGGGCGTATCCCGGACAGCGGTATGGAAAGCCGTGGAAAAGCTTCGCCGGGAAGGCTACACCATCCGTTCCGCTCCCAATCGGGGCTATCGGCTGGAAAAGACGGCGCTTCCCCTCTGCCGGGAGGAAATCCTGGCGCGGCTGCCGGAGGACTTTCCCTGGCAGGACAGAATCCTCTGCCTGGACAGCGTGGATTCCACCAATACCCGTTTGAAAGCCATGGCCGCGCAAGGCGCGCCCCATGGCAGTGCAGTGATTGCAGAGCAGCAGACCAGCGGTCGGGGGCGTCGGGGCAGGAGCTTTTCCTCTCCTCCCGGCATGGGGGTATATCTTTCCGTGCTCCTGCGCCCTAACTGCCGCCCTGAGGAATTGATGCATCTGACCTGCGCGGCGGCAGTGGCAGTCTGCAATGCCATTGCATCGGTTACCGGGCTGCAGCCGGGCATCAAATGGACCAACGACATTGTCCTTAACGGCAAGAAGCTGGTGGGCATCCTCACAGAACTGTCCCTGGAGGCGGAAAGCGGCTGCGTTGAATACGCCGTCATCGGCGCTGGCATCAACTGCTGCCAGCAAAAATCGGACTTCCCGGAAGAAATTCAGGACATCGCTACCTCTCTCCGTCTGGCTGTGGGAAAACCCATTGACCGCAACGCCGTAGCCGCCGCAATGCTCCGCGCGATGGCGGAAATGGAGCAGCATCTTCTAACCGGTCAGGCTGCCATTCTGGCAGATTACCGCCAACGCTGCATAACCCTGGGCAAGGAAATTGCGCTTCTCCGGGGCGAGGAACGCCGCTACGGCACTGCGCTGGACGTGGACACGCAGGGCGCGCTGCTGGTCGCCTTTGCCGACGGCCACATCGAAACCGTAAATTCTGGAGAAGTCAGCGTCCGGGGTATGTACGGCTATGTATAAAAAGCTTCAATTTTGACAAAATAACAGTTGATTTTTTGCTGGTTTCTGGTTATACTGGTAGCGGTAATATAAAAAGCAACGGAGGGTTTTTTATGAAGTTATTCAATGCTATCGTCAAAGTTGTTGTGGCGCTTGCCGCTGTGGCCGGCGCTGTGTATGTGGTGGCTACCTATGGCGAGCAGATCGTTGCCTGGGCAAAGCGGCTCTGGGCGCGCCTGGAGGATTGCCACTGCTGCGAGTGCGAGGATTGCGATTGCGAAGACTGCGACTGCCAGTGCGATGAGCAGGAGGAAACCGCTGCAGAAGATCCTGCGGAGGAAGCGGTTCCTGCTGGGGAAGAAGCCCCCGCTGACGAGACTGCGGTCGTTGCCGATGAAGCCGATTTTGAAGGCTGAAAAAGGAATCTGTCCCGCCGGGAAAAATCCCCGGCGGGACATTTTTATGCGTTCAGAACTTCTCCTGCCGGCACTGCCGTCTTTTCCCGGATGCGCGCTCACTTATTCCTGCGCCCGGATTCTATGGGCATTCTCATACGCCCTGCGGATCTCCTCCGGCAATTCCTCTGCCCCCATAGAACGCAGACGCTCCTCATTGCCGTCCTCCATTGCCCGGTCGTAGTACCAGCACTTATAGCGGATCATATCCAATACACGCTCCAGCCGCCGGATTTCGTCCTCCACCGCCTCCCGGCGCTTTTCAAACATTTCCCGGCGCTGCCGATAGGTTTCGCTGCCCTGGGCACACCAGGTCATGAACTGCTTAATATCCTTGATCTCCATGCCCGATTGCTTCAGACACTCAATAACCCGGAGCGCTTCCAATTCCTGCTCCGCGAATTTTCGGATGCCGGAGGCGCGCTGCAAGTTGGGAAACAGCCCCTCCTTATCGTAGTAGCGCAGGGTAGACACCGGCAGCCCAAACATCTCCGATACCTGTCCAATGGTATACATCTCCAACCTCCATCAAAAATTTTTTCGAAAATATATCTTGACCTAAAGTCAGCTTCATGGTTTATGATTATTATACACGCAATAGGACGCCGTGTCAAATCTGTTTCAGGAGGTCTTTTATGTCCAAACATATTCTTATCATCGCCACCAGTCTGCGCCCCCGGAGCAATTCCGACGCGTTGGCCGATGCTTTCCTGGCCGGGGCGGAATCTGCCGGCCATGCCGTGGAGAAGGTCAGTCTCAAGGGGAAATCTCTGGCGTTCTGCCGGGGCTGCATGGCCTGCCAGCAAACAGGCGCCTGTCCCATCCCCGACGATGTTCCCGAAGTATTGGAGAAAATGCGCCGGGCGGATGTCATCGTTTTCGCCACTCCCATTTACTACTACGAAATGTGCGGGCAGATGAAAACCCTGCTGGACAGAGCCAACCCCCTATATGGCTCCAATTACAGCTTCCGGGATATTTACTTCCTCGCCACGGCGGCAGAGGATCTGCCGGAAGTCCCCCATCGGGCGATCAGCGGCTTGCAGGGATGGATCGACTGCTTTGAAAAGGCCGCGCTGGCCGGCAGTGTGTTTGCAGGCGGCGTAAACGAACAAGGTGAAATTACGGGACATCCCGCGCTGCAAACCGCCTATACCATGGGCGCGTCCGTGTGAAAGGAGCAGAACAATGGAACAAGCATTGCATTTGGGAACAGAATGGGACAAAACCTTTCCAAAGAGTCCGTTGGTTGACCATAGAAAGGTGGTTTTCCACAACCGCTACGGCATTACCCTGGCCGCTGACCTGTATCAGCCCAAGGATGCCCGGGAGAAGCTCCCTGCCATTGCGGTAAGCGGTCCTTTTGGCGCAGTAAAGGAGCAGTCCTCCGGATTGTACGCCCAGACTCTGGCGGAACTGGGATTCCTGACCATCGCCTTCGACCCCTCGTTCACCGGGGAGAGCGGCGGCGCGCCCCGATATGTGGCCTCCCCGGACATCAACACCGAGGATTTTCAGGCAGCTGTGGATTTTCTGTCCGTCCAGGAGAACGTAGATCCCAACAAGATCGGTATCCTGGGCATCTGCGGCTGGGGCGGTATGGCACTGAACGCGGCGGCTATCGACACCCGCATCAAAGCCGCCGTCGCCGTAACCATGTACGATATGTCCCGGGTAAACGCCAAGGGATATTTCGACGCAGAGGATTCCCCGGATACTCGCCATGAAAAACGGAAAGCCCTGAATGCCCAACGGACGGAGGATTATCGGAACGGCGGCTATGCACTGGCCGGAGGCGTTGCGGACACGATTCCAGAGGATGCGCCGTTTTTCGTAAAGGACTACTACGACTATTACAAAACACCCCGGGGCTACCATCCCCGTTCCCTAAATTCCAATGGGGGCTGGAACGTGACCTCCGCGCTATCTTTTCTAAATATGCCCATCATGCACTACATTGGTGAAATCCGCAGCGCGGTTTTGCTGGTGCATGGAGAAAAAGCCCATTCCTGCTACTTCAGCCGAGACGCCTATGCTATGCTGACCGGCAACAACAAAGAACTGCTGATTATCCCGGATGCAGTCCATACCGATCTCTATGACCGGCGGGACGTCATTCCCTTTGAAAAAATTGCCGCATTTTACCGGGAGAATTGGTAACTGCAAAAATTCCGGCTCTGCCAATGGCAGAGCCGGTTTTCTTATTCCACATGCGTAAGCAATTCCACCAGCATTTGGGTGCACTGCTCCATATCCTCCACCGGAATATACTCAAAGCGGCCATGGAAGTTTTCCCCGCCGGTACACAGATTGGGACAAGGCAGCCCCGCATAGGAAAGCCGCGCGCCGTCCGTACCGCCGCGAACCGGCGCTGTCCGCGCCTCCATGCCCGCAGCACCCATGGCGCGCATGGCGCGCTCCACAATATACATACAGGGTTCTATCTTCTCCCGCATATTGTAGTAGCTGTCCCGAATGGTGAGGTTTACTGTTCCCGCGCCATATTTACGGTTCAGAAACGCTGCCGCCGCCTCCATCATCGCTTTCTTTTCCCGGAACTTTTCCATATCATGATCCCGGATGATATAGCGCAGCCGCGCCTGCTCCACGCTGCCCTGCATATCCGTCAGATGGAAAAAGCCCTCATACCCCTCGGTATATTCCGGTTTCTGCCCCTGTGGAAGCATCCCCTGGAATTCCATGGCGATATACTGGGCGTTCACCATCTTGTCCTTGGCGGAGCCGGGATGGATATTCCGTCCACGAAACTCCACCTGCGCCCCGGCGGCGTTGAAGGTTTCATATTCCAGCTCCCCCACCGTTCCGCCATCGCAGGTATAGGCATAGTCCGCACCGAAGTCCTTCAAATTGAACCTATCTGCACCCCGGCCGATCTCCTCGTCCGGGGTGAAGGCAATGCGCAGCGAAGCGTGGGGCTGACCGCCTGACAGGAGGCGCTCTGCCGCTGTAAGGATCTCCGCAATTCCGGCCTTGTCATCCGCACCCAGCAGAGTGGTGCCGTCGGTGACGATCAGGCGCTTGCCCCGGTGCCGCGCCAGGTTGGGGTATTCCTGCTCCCGCAGATAGATGCCTTTTTCCGCGTTGAGGCAAATATCCGCGCCGTCATAGCGCACAACTCTTGCCCGGATATTGCCGCCGGGAGCGTCCGGAGATGTATCCATGTGGGCGATGAGACCGATGACCGGCAGGCTGGGGTCGCCGGGAACGGTGCCGTATACATAGCCGTTTTCATCCATATAGGCATCCTGGATACCCATTTCCTGCATCTCCTCCACCAAGCGCGTGGCAAAGACCCGCTGCTTGGCGGTGGACGGGCAGGTTTCGGAAAATTCATCGGACTGGGTGTCGTAGTTTACATAACGCAAAAAGCGCTCCGCTGCATTCATATGCTTCTCCTTCTCATAAAAAGCGGGACGGATGACCCGCCCCGCTTCGTGTGGTTTTCTTATTTTGCCGCGTTGACCAGCTCGGCGGTATCCTGCGCGATCATCAGTTCCTCGTTGGTGGGAATGACCCAGACCTTCACCTTGGAATCCTCGGCGCTGATCAGGGCTTCCTCTCCCCGTATCTTGTTCTTTGCCTTGTCCAGCTTCACGCCCATGTATTCCAGGCCCTCGCAGATCCGCTCCCGCATTTCCGCAGAGTTCTCGCCCACGCCGGCGGTGAATACCAGACAATCGCAGCCGCCCAGCGCAGCGGCATAAGCGCCGATATACTTACGCACTTCATAAGCAAACTTATCCAGCGCCAGAGCGGCGTCGGCGTTGCCTTCTTCGGCGGCGTTCTCAATGTCCCGGAAGTCGGAGGACACGCCGGACAGCGCCAGCACGCCGGACTTCTTATTCAGCATATTCAAGCACTCGTCGGCACTCATGCCGTACCTGTTCATGATAAACTGTACCACGCAGGCGTCAATATCGCCGGAGCGGGTACCCATGCAGACGCCGGCCAGCGGGGACAGGCCCATGGAGGTATCCTGGCATTTGCCATCCTTTACCGCAGACAGGGAGGAACCGTTGCCCAGATGGCAGTTAATCAGCTTGAACTCCTTGGTACCCATCAATGCGGCTGCCCGACGGGATACATACTTGTGGGAAGTACCGTGGAAGCCGTAACGGCGGATATCGTCGTTCTCATAGTATTCCTTGGGAATAGCGTAACGATACGCCTTAGCGGGCATCGTCATATGGAAAGCGGTGTCAAACACAGCCACCTGGGGCTTGCCGGGCATCACTTTCTGGCAGGCGCGGATTCCCATCAGGTTGGCGGGGTTGTGCAGGGGTCCCAGAGGAATGCAGTCCTCAATGGCCTTAATGCAGGCATCGTCAATAATGCAGGAATCACTGAACTTCATGCCGCCATGGAGCACCCGGTGGCCAACGGCATCGATCTCATCCGTGGACTTGATCACGCCCTCCACAGGATCCACCAGGATCTCCAGCACGGCAGTGATGGCCTCGGAATGGGTAGGCATCGCCAGTTCCTTGACCACTTTCTTGTCCCCCACCTTGTGGGTCAGGCGGCCGTCGATGCCGATGCGTTCGCAAAGTCCCTTGGCAGATACCGCGCCGGTCTCCGGATCCATCAGCTGATATTTGAGGCTGGAGCTGCCGGCGTTAATAACCAGAATGTTCATGGGAATCTCCTCCTAAAAATCTGTTTTCATTTTTTCAGTTTTATGGTAATATACCCATAGCTAGGTTTATTTTACCTGATTCTTCCGGATTTCTCAAGTCCTGAAAGCAACTTTTTTCGCAAGGGCGTGATTTTTTGCACATCAGCGGCATTATCTGCGAGTATAATCCTCTGCATTTGGGGCATCAGAAACAATTCCGCCTGCTGCGGGAGACAAAAGGAGCGGAGAGCGCCATCGTCTGCCTGATGAGCGGCAATTTTGTTCAGCGGGGAAAGCCAGCCCTGCTGGATAAACAAGTACGCGCCAAGGCCGCCATCCTTTCCGGGGCGGATCTGGTGCTGGAACTGCCCGCAGGGGCAGCGCTCTCCTCCGCCGAAGGATTTGCCGCCGGGGCGGTGCATATTCTCGCCCCCATTTGTCAAAGCCTGTGCTTCGGCGCGGAGCACCCGGACATAAAGTCTATCTGGGAAACCGCCCGGACGCTTCTCTCCCCGGGCTTCTCCCCGGCTTTGCGGCAGCAGCTGAGCCAAGGGCTTTCCTTCCCCGCCGCCCGGCAGGCGGCGCTGGAGCTTCTGGGCGGGGACAGCCGGCTGCTCACCAGCCCCAACGACATTCTGGCAGTGGAATACGCCAAAGCCGTCCTGTCTCAAAACGTTCCGCTGGAATTGCTGCCCATTTCCCGGGATGGGGATTATCACTCCGCCGAGCCCGATGCGGAAAACCCCTCCGCCACCTTCCTCCGCCGGGAAATGCGGGCAGGGGGAAACTGGCAGGCGTTCGTACCGCCGGAGACGCTGGAATGTTATCAGGGTGCGCCGCTGCATACTCTTGATGCTGGTGAACGCGCTGTCCTGGCGCGGCTGCGCACCATGACGGAAGCAGAATTTGCCGCTCTGCCCTTCGGCTCGGAAGGGCTTTGGCGGAAACTGATGCGCGAAGCGCGGCGGCAGCCCCGTCTGGAGGGGATTTTGGAAGCGGTGAAATCCAAGCGCTATACCCGCACCCGTCTGAACCGGATGCTTCTGTGCGCTTACCTGGGACTAGGCCAGGAGGATCTGGAAACGCCGCCGCCCTATATCCGTATTCTGGCTTTCAACAACCGTGGACGGGAGATTCTCCGGCAGCACAAGGATGCGGCAAGGCTGGTTAATCTTGGAGAGGACGTCCGATGCCCTTACCAAGACCTGGAAAACCGTCTGGACGATCTGTATGGCCTCTTTGCCCTGCCCCAGCCAGAACCCGCCGGACAGGCTCCCCGCCGCCGGATCTTTTATACGCCATAGCGCGAATTGTCCCGCCGAAGATCCGGCGGGACAATTTTTTCTGTACATCCGGGACAAACTATGCTATAATGCAGAAAACTTTGTCTGAAGGGAGAATCGCCATGAAAGATGCCAAGGCTATGGCCTATGTGAATATGTACGGTGTGCTGGGCACGTTGGAAAACCTGTGCGCCATGGATGCGGACGCCCAAGACGTCCTGGAGCATCTGAAAAAACCGGTGAGCTTGTGTTTCCATGTAAAGGACGGCCCCTGCTGCACTTTCCACTTTACGAAAAGCGGCTGCCGCATGACCGAGGGGGAGCAGGGCTGCACCTGTAAAATGACCTTTTCCAGCCCGGAGAAATTTAACGCTCTGATCGACAACAGTAAGCCCGGCCTGCCCACCAAGCACCCCGCCCAGGTGCTTTCTTTCCTGCTGGGGCCTTTCACCGCCCTGACCAACCGTCTGACGGAGCTTCTGCGCCCCGGAGAGGAGCAGCTCCGCGACCCGGCGTTCTTTGAGGAGAGCACCCTGCTCACCATGTATACCATTGCGGGCGCCATCTCCGCCCTGGCCAACCACGACCCTATTTCTCGGATCTCCGCCGGAAACACCGTGGACGGGCAGGTGCAGCTGGGCATCGCCGGGAAGCTGGCAGTTACCATCTGCGTAAAGGATCACCGCTTCACCACAGTGAAGGCTCCCTGTGACAGCCCCCGAGCCATCATGGAATTTGCCTCCGTACAGCTGGCGCACGACCTTTTTGCCGGGCAGGCTTCCACCATCAATGAACTGTGCAAGGGCGCCATCCGGCTGCGGGGCATGATCTCCATGGTGGACAACATCAACCGGATTCTCGACCGGGTGGCCGTGTACCTGGGATAAGGAGGAAGAAAAATGAGCAAATATCCTGAATACGATCACAGCAAAAGCCGGGCTTGGTTCGACCGGGCGCTGAACGTGATTCCCTCCGGCATTTACGGCCACTTAGGCCCCTCCGAGGGGCTGTTCCTGCCTTTGGAGAAATGGCCGCTGATCTCCTCCAAAGCAAAGGGAACTTATTTCTGGGACATGGACGGCAACCGCTACCTGGACTTCATGTGTGCCTACGGCCCCAATGTGCTGGGCTATGGCGACGCGGATGTGGACAGAGCCGCCATGGAGCAGCTGATGGCGGGCAACTGCACCACCGCCCCCTCCTATAAAATGGTGGAGTGCGCCGAGCTGCTCACCGATACCGTGGCCTGCGCCGACTGGGCGTTTTTCATGAAAAACGGAACGGACGCCACCACCTTCGGCGTCCTCACCGCCCGCGCCGCCACCGGGAAGAAAAAGACTATCTTTCTGAAAGGCTACTACCATGGCAACCAGCCCTGGGCAATGAAAGCGGACTACCCCGGTATTCTGCCGGAGGAAGTTGCCAACAATATCATCGTCCCCTGGTTTGATCTGGACGCGCTGGAACAGGCTTATCTGGAAAACGGCGGCGACATCGCCGCTCTGATCGCCCAGCCCTACGACCACGGCAATTTCGCAGACAACCGCTGTGCCACTAAAGAATACTGGGCGGCCGTGCGGAAATTCTGCACCAAGCACGGCATCGTGCTCATCATCGACGATGTGCGCGCCGGTTTCCGGCTGGATCTGGCAGGATCCGACCACTACTATGGCTTTGAGGCAGATATTATCTGCTTCTGCAAGGCGCTGGCCAACGGCTACAATATGTCCGCCGCCTGCGGAAAGGAGTTTCTCCGTCCCGCCGCCTCCAGTTTGAGCTACACCGGCTCGTACTGGATGAGCGCCGAGCCTTTCGCCGCCTGCATTGCCTGCCTGAATAAGATGAAAGCGCTGGATACGCCCGCTTTGTTCCGCCGGCTGGGCGAGCAGCTCACCGCCGGCCTCCGGGACGCCGGAAAAACCCATGGCTTTGATCTGGTAGTCTCCGGCGAACCGGCACTGTTCTATTTGCGCATCGCCAACGATGACAGCCTGATGCTCCACCAGGAGTGGGTGGCCGCCTGCGTCAGCCGGGGGCTGTTCCTTACCAGCCATCACAACCATTTCCTAAACGCCGCCGTCACCCAGGAGGACATTGCCCTCGCCGTGGACATCGCAGACGACGCTTTCTCCGTGGTGGCACAAGCGCATCCCGAATTGGACTTTACCGTATAAGGAGGCGCGCCATGACGGAATTTCGCTATGATACGCAGCTGCTTATTGAGGGCGAGGGATTGGACGAGGACGCCATCCACGACTACTTCTGCGCCCATTTTCAGGGTGACTGTCTGCTGGCCGTAGGGGATGAAAACCTTATCAAAATCCATTTTCACACCAATACTCCGTGGGAAGTTTTGGAATACTGCGCCAGTCTGGGGGAAATCTTCGACATTGTGGTAGAGGATATGTTCCGCCAGTCCAGAGGGCTGCAGGGATAAGCTCCATAGATCGCCGCCCCGCAGCGCGGGGCGGCTTTTTCTGATGCAGCCCTATAAATTCAGCCGGGGATGCAGCCCCACCCTGCTCCTAACCAAAAAGCCGGGACGTCCTTTGGAGAGAGACGTCCCGGTTTTTTGCTATGTGCAGATATTTATTATTTCAGCTCCGTGCGCCGGATCACCCCATAGGAGAGCGCGTTCAGGAGCGCCGCCAGAATGAGGAATGTGAGAACCGGCAGCGCCACATAGATGGAGCCGTCCCCCAGGAATCCCATGGCCGTCCTACAAAACAACGCGATGGCCTGGACGGTCTCCGCCGAAAGCACAAATTGGAACAGGGCGCCAACAAGCAGGATGAGCCCACTGATCCCCACGCCGATAAACAGGAAAACCAGTTTCCCCACCTTGCTGATTACCAACGCTCCCAGATAGAACACGCTGCAAACCATCAGGTACAGCGCCGTCAGCCACAGCCAATTGGCCAGGGGATCGCCATAGCCGTACAGCACGCCATAGAGGGTGAAATAAGTCCCTCCCGTAAAATGATGAATCCCATTTCCGACGATGGTATCGATCAGCGCCATGGTGCCGCAGATCACCAAAAACATACAGATGTTGGAAAGATAAATGTATTTCCGGGTGTATCCATTCTGGATCAGCTCCTTGAAATCCTCCCGGTAGCTCAATATGCCAAGCACGCTCACAAAGACTACAGAGCTGATCTCCAGCCCATTGGAGCCCATATGTTTGCCGCCGGTAAGAATTGAGACAATGGCAAAAATAGCAGCGGTGATGGCGCATTCGATGGCGTAAAAGATGGCCACCGGCCTTATTTTCGTTGCGCACTCATATAGGATCGCCTGCTTTAATTTACGCATTTTCGTGACCGCCTTTCTCCGTCAGTTTGACAAACAGCTTCTGCAAATTCATGGCCGCAAGCTGCAAATTGCTTTTTGCGGGAAGCGCCGATTTTTCTCCCAGTACATAGGCGACCTTCAAATTCCCCAATCCATCGCAGCCAATCACATGCTTGCCCTGGCAGTATTCGTCCACCTCCTGCGCCAGACCGGAAACACTGTATCCCTTATCCAGCAGCGTCTCCACGTTCTCCTGCAGAAGGATCTTCCCCTCGTCGATCACCACAACCTCCTCAATGATATTGGCGACCTCTTCGATCAGGTGCGTGGCAAGGATCAGGGTTCTTTCCCCGCCCTCAAATTCCTTCAGGAGCAAGTTGTAGAACAGTTCTCTGTGATTGGCGTCCAGACCCAATACCGGCTCGTCAAACACCACATAAGGCACATTCAGCGACAAGGCAACGATCAGTTTGAAAATCGACTGATAGCCTTTAGACAGGGCTTTGAATGGCTTTTTTACATTCAGGCCAAATTTTTGCGCCATTGCAAATGCTTTGTCCCGGTCAAAGTGATCGTGAAACCGGTTGGTCCATTGAAAGTGCTCGCTGACTTTCAAATCCCGGTCGTACAAATCCGCTTCGCTCATGCAGAACAGCTTCCCCTGGATCTCCATATTCTCCCGCGCCGGAGCCCCATCGATCAGAATTTCCCCTGAATCGGCAAAAATACGGTTGGCCATGATATTGATGAGGGTAGATTTGCCTGCGCCGTTTCTTCCCAAAAGTCCGTAGATCTTTCCAAATTGAAAAGTAACCGAAACATCCTCCAGTGCGGTGATGTCTTTATACCGCTTTGTTATATGCTTTACTTCAATGGCGTTCATGCTCGTATCCCCTTTCTATCAGCATGATGATCTCTTCCTTCGTCATCTTCAGTTTGACGGCCTCGCCGACCAGCGTCGCAATATACTGCTCATAGAACTGGCTCTGCCGCTTTTGGCGTATTTTTTCCACGGCACCTTCTTTAACAAACATTCCAAGACCCCTTTTCTTATAGATAATTTCCTCATCCACCAGCATATTCATCCCTTTCAGAACCGTATGGGGATTGATGCTCAGCAGGGCGGAAATTTCATTGGTGGACGGGATTTGCGTCTCCTCGGGAAATACGCCTGTGAAGATGGAATCCTCCAGCTGCTCTGCGATCTGAAGGAAGATGGGTTTGTCTAAGTTCGGATTGACATACAAAAACTGCGCCCCCTTGTTTGCTGGTTTGTTAGTTAAGTAACTAACTAGCTTACGAGCAAAGTATAGCATACTGAACCTCCGTTGTCAACACCTTTCCGAAAAAAATTGTTTTCAACTACGCATCCGCAAAAAGAAGCAAATAAGCTCCGAAAACAGGAAAAATCCCATTTTCGGAGCTTATTTATTCCACTCGTCTTCCGTTTATTTTCGTTCAAAACCCAAGTATCGGGTTCCCTGGAAGGTAAGTTTCCCCCGGTCGCCTTCCACCAGCAGTCCGTACTCGTCTCCCCGGACGCTTAGCTCGATCCGGTCGCCGCTTTCCACCTGGAACGTTGCAAAATAGGTCGTAGAATGGCTGTGCATTTCATTGGTGTGGTGGTGCCGGGATACCTGCATCCGCTTCGTCACCACCGTGGCATCCACCGTCAGCTTGGGGGCGTGATTATTTTTGTTCCACTGGAACAGGCCTCGGATCAGCGTTGCCACAATAACCGCCAGAATCAGGAAAAACACAATGAAAAACATGATGCTGAACAGGTTGAACTCGTTATTGAAGCCTCCATAAAAGTCCATACGCCCGCCTCCTTAAAAAATCATTTACTCCCGCATGATCCGCTTGCGGGCGATATTGATGGGTCCCTCCGTCATGTGATTGATCCAGCCAAGGCTCTTGCCGCAGCCGAATGCCACGCAGGACTCCGGGTCATCGGCAATGGAGCAGAGAATCCCGGTGCGCTCGGTGATCAGCTGCGCCATACCCCAGATCTGGCAGCCGCCGCCTGTCAGGGTGATGCCGTTTTCAGAAATATCGCTGACCAGCTCCGGAGAAGTTTCCTCCAGCACAGAGAGCACTTCATCCGCCAGCTGCCGTGCGGGACGGCGGAGCACCTCGTAGATTTCCGAGGCAAGCAGCGTCAGTTCCCTGGGCATACCGTTTTTCGCGTCCCGGCCTTTTACGATCATGCTGATATCCTCCGGCCGGGGATAGACGCAGCCGATCTGAATTTTGATATCCTCTGCAGTGGCCTGGCCGATAACGATACCATGCCGCCGCCGGACATACCGGGCAATGGTTTCATCGAAAGCGTCTCCGGCCACGGTAATGGAGGAAGACGCCGCCACACCGTTCAGGCTCAGCACCGCAATATCCGTAGTACCGGCTCCCACATCCACCACCATGTGGCCGTTGGGTCCCTGAATGTCCAGCCCCGCCCCCAGCGCAGCCGCCAGCGGCTCTTCAATCAAGTATACCCGGCGGGCGCCGGCTTCCAGCGCCGCATTGATTACCGTCCGTTCCTCCACCTCCGTGACGCCGCTGGGTACGCAGATGACCACCCGGGGCTTGGGCGTGAATATAGAGGTCTTTGTAGCGGAGCGGAACAGCGCCTGCAATAGCCGCACAGTCATCTCATGGTCGGAGATGACCCCGTCCCGCAGAGGCCGCATGGCCACCACATTGCCGGGGGTACGTCCCAGCATATTCCGAGCCGCTGCGCCCACCTGCAAAATTCTTCCGGTATTCTTGTCCACCGCAACTACGGATGGCTCGCGCACCACGATACCCTTTCCGTCGGCATAAATCAGCACATTGGCTGTTCCCAGATCTACACCCAGGTCATTGGAGAAAAATGGCATATTCGTCACCTACTGTAAAAATTATTCTTGTCTGGCCGCAGCAACTGCGGCGCAGTACACTTCCGCCGCCCCTGCGCTGCGCAATTCCCGAGCGCATTCGCTTACGGTAGCGCCGGTGGTGATAATATCATCCACCAGCAGCACCCGCTTTCCGGCAAAGCGCTCCGGCTGCACCGCCCGATACACGCCCAATACATTGGCTCGGCGCTCCGCCTGGCCATGAATGCCAGATTGCGGCGGATTGTGCCGGATCTTTTTCAGGGTCTGCACAGGCTGGATTTCCAGTTCCTCGCCCAACGCCTGCGCCAGCAGCGCCACCTGGTCGTAGCCTCTGCGCAGCCGCCGCCTGGAACTGACCGGCACCCAAGTGAGCACATCGAACTCCAGACCTTCGCTGAGCAGCCGCATCGCCAGCAGGCGGCCATAGCTTCCGGCATAAGACCGGGCATTTTGAAATTTATAGCGCAGCAGGCTTTTCCTGACTGCTCCTTCATAATACCATAAAGCCCGCCAGCTTGCAACAAAGGAAATGCTTTTTCTCCCAGAATGATGGTCAAACGTCTCTTCCCGGCACCGCCGGCACAGATCCTGCCCTTCCGCATCCAGGATTTTTCCGCACAGTACGCATTTGCTGGGAAAGAGCAGCTCCCATATCCACGCCGCCGCTTTTTTCATGGCATCTTCCCCTGCAGCCGCAGCTTCAGCCCCGTATACCGCCGGCCTACCTTTGCATTATTGGTCATTGCCGCCACGGTATCCTCCCGGCCTACCAGTATCAGCAATTCCCGGGCGCGGGTCACGGCGGTATAGAGCACGCTGCGGTTCAGCAGATATGGAGAACCGCCCCAGACCGAGAGAATCACCGCCCGGTACTCGCTGCCCTGACTCTTATGCACCGTCATGGCATAGGCCGGCTCCAATTCCTCCAGCATGGTGAAATCATACTCTGCCACCCGGTCGTCAAAAGCGATGGTCATACATTCTGTTCCCTGGTCAATGCGCTGAATGACGCCAATATCGCCGTTATAGATACCGCTGCCCACAGCGCTGCCATCAGCCTTCTTCCATTGGATATCATAATTGTTTCGGGTCTGCATGACCCGATCCCCCTCCCGGAAAGCATAACCCAGGAATCTGTGCTCTTTTTTCTCCTGCGATGGAGGATTTAGGCAGCCTTGCAGTAAATTGTTCAGGCTCACAGTCCCCACGCCGCCTTTCCGGGTGGGACTGAGCACCTGGATTTCATTGGGTTGGATTCCCATGTTTTTGGGGAGTCTGACGGCGCACAGCCCCGCGATGGTCTGCCCCACCTCCTGCTCTGAGCGGCAGGGCAGGAAAAAGAAGTCGCTCTTCCGATTCCGCAGATCTGGCAGTTCCCCCCGGTTAATGCGGTGGGCATTCATAACAATAAGGCTCTCCCGCGCCTGTCGGAAAATCTCCGTCAAACGCACCGACGGCAAAGCCTCGCTGCGCAGAATGTCCCCAAAAGGGAAGCCCGGCCCCACCGGCGGCAGCTGATCCGGATCTCCCACAAAAACCAGCCGCTTTTCAGCGGGAACCGCCTGCAGCAGGCTGTGCAGCAGCAAAATATCCACCATGGACATCTCGTCCACAATAATGGCGTCCGCTTTCAGTGGATTCTCCTCGTCCCGGGCGAAGAACATCCGCCCAGTATTGGGATCAACCCCTGCCTCCAAAAGGCGGTGGATGGTAGACGCCTCCCGGCCGGTGACCTCCGTCAGTCGTTTGGCCGCCCGGCCTGTGGGCGCCGCCAAGAGACAATCCAGCCCCATCTGGTCATACAGCGACAGAATTCCGTTGACAATGCTGGTCTTGCCAGTGCCGGGCCCGCCGGTAATCAGCAGTACCCCGGCAGCGGCAGCCTCTCGGATGGCCTGCTCCTGCCGCTGAGAATAAGTAAGCCCGCTTTCCTTTGCCGCCTTGCGCACCATTTCGTCTAAATTTTGAGGGACGCTGCGGCGCTCCTGGGCAAGCTGCCGGAGACGCTGGGCGCAATAGGCCTCCGCCTCCTGTACCTGCGGCAGATAGTCTGCCGAAACACCTGCCAGCTGCTCCTCCCGGATACGTTCCCCCTCCAGCAGCCGCTGGATCCCGGCGGTCACTGCCGTCTGTTCCACTCCCAAAAGCTGCGCTGTGGCGGCGGCGAGCTTCTCCCGGGGCAGGAAGCTATGCCCAGCCGTCAGGTTATAGCGAAGCTCAAAGAGGATACCCGCCTCGATACGCCGCGGATCGTCCCCCGTCACGCCAATTTCAATGGCAAACCGATCCACCGATCCGAAGGACGCCTCCAGCCCCTCTTCCATGAGCAGATACGGGTCGTCGTAAAGCAGTTCCATAGCCTGCTCCCCATACATCCGATAGGTACGCACTGCCAACTGGGCGGGCAGGCCATGCTGCGCAAAAATCTCCATCAGCCGCCGTACGCCTGTCTGCATCTGAAATTCCCTGCCGATCTCCTTGGCCTTCGCCAGGGAAATACCCGGTATCTGCGCCAATTTTTCCGGCTCCCGTTCCATGATCTCCCATGTCTGCTGCCCGAAGTGCTCCACGACCCGGGCAGCGGTTCTGGGGCCGATGCCCTTGATGATCCGGCTGGATAAATACGCCAATATCTGCGCCTGTGTCTGCGGCAGCAGACGCTCCAGAAATTCCGCTTCAAACTGGCGGCCATAGCTGGCATGGCTGCTCCATTTGCCCGTGACCATCAGCTCCTCCCCCACGCCGGGCAGGGGAATGGTACCCACCACGGTGTGCGTCTGTCCGTCCTGGCACTGCAGCCGCACCACAGCATAGCCGTTCTCATAGTTCTGGAACACCACCGCCGTGATCGCTCCCTGCAAAATCTCCATCTCTTGTTCGTGCAATTCCACTCGCTCCTGTTCTGATGGGTGACGTCGCCGCCTTTTCCCACGGCTTTTTTCTTAGTGTACAATATTTTTCTGAAAATGGAAAGTCCCTGTCCATTCTTTTTCGGTTTTCTTCCCCGCCTTCCGTAAAATTTCCGGCAACTGCATAATTCTTCCTTGAATTTTGGCAGAATTTAGAGTATACTAACTGCATAGTATTTTTTCTGGGGGCGGAGCATGAAAAACGCGAGTTTGCTGGTATGGCTGACCCAGCTGGGTCTGTCCGTGGCGCTGCCCCTGGCTGGTTTCATTTGGCTGGCTGTATGGCTGCGGGATAGCTGCGGCTGGGGTGGCTGGGTGGTATGGGTCGGGATCCTGGTGGGTCTTTGCTGCGCCATCGATGGTCTGCGGCAGTCTCTGAAAGCTATGGAACGCCTAAGCCGCGGCAAAAAGCCGCCTCCCACCGACGCCATTTCCTTTAACGACCACACATAAGCAAAGAGGTACCCATGGATTCCCGAAAAATCGTATTGAAAGAAACCGCCGTTGTCGCCTTGGGGCAGGCAGTCTGTGTAGGCGTGATGCTGGCGGTCTACGCCCTGCTGGGCAAATTCAGCATCCCGGTTCTGCTGGGCGGTATCGTGGGCGGTATTCTGGCTCTCGCCAATTTCCTGTTCATGGCCATCAGCGCCAACTTGGCGGCAGACAAGGCGGAGAAGCAGGACGTGGCCGGGGGCAAGGCATTGATTCAGCGCTCCTTTCTGCTGCGTCTGGCAGTGCTGGCGCTGCTCCTGTTCGCCTGCGTCAAAAGCGGCTTTTTCGATCTCATCGCTCTGCTGCTTCCTCTGCTGTTTGTCCGGCCGGTACTGACTGTGGCCGCATTTTTTGAAAAGAAGGAGGGATCTGCCTCATGAACGTAAGTGTCACCGGCGCGTATATCTACTATGTTATTCCTATTTTGGGCGGTATTCCCATCACCCAGACCACCGTATCCCTGGCGGCAGTGACCATATTGCTCACCATCGCTTCCTATTGCCTGGGGAGAAATCTGACAAAGCGGCCGGGAAACCTCCAGGTGCTCACCGAGAAAGGGATCACCATGATGTACAACATGGTAGTGGAAACCATGGGCGCTCATAACGCCAACTGGTTTCCCTATATCTGTACCATCTTTCTTTCCTCCATCTGCGGCTCCCTCATCGGCATGACCGGCTTCCTCCGCTCCACCACTGCGGATCTCAGCGTCCCTCTGGCCTGGGCGGTGCTCACTTCCGCCATCATCTGGTATCAAAGTATCCGGCACAATGGCTTCCTCGGCTGGCTGAAAGGCTTCACTGAGCCGGTGGCGGTCATGACCCCTATGAACCTTATCTCCGAGGTGGCGCAGCCGGTTTCCATGGCTTTCCGTCATTTCGGTAACGTAGCGGGCGGCGGCGTGATCACCAGTATTCTGTATACGGCGCTGGGCATGGGTTCCGCCGTGCTGCTGAATCTCATTTCCGCCACCATATTCGTGCCAATCATCCTGCTGGCGCTGGCTGTGGGGCTATATTTCTGGGGACGAAAAACCCAAAAGGCCGTCCGCCGGATCGCTGGACTCGCCTTGGGCGTGCTGGCCATCCTGGGACTGCTGCAATATGCCGGGGTTCTTTCCGGCGTACCCATCCTGCAATTCGGCATTCCTGCCGTGCTGTCCATTTATTTTGACGTCTTCTCCGGCTTTGTTCAGGCGCTGGTATTCAGTATGTTGAGCATGGTCTATATTTCCAGCGCTTGCCCCCCGCCGGAGGAAGCCAACCATTCAGGAAATTCTTAATATTTCAATAGATTTTCAATTTTTATTTTAGGAGGACACACATTATGGAACACGCAATCATTAAAGCTGCCTGCGCCATCGGCGCTGGACTGTGCATGGGTATCGGCGCTATCGGCCCGGCCATCGGCGAAGGCAACGCTGTTGGCAAAGCGCTGGAGGGCATAGCCCGTCAGCCGGAATCCGCAGGTTCTTTGCGGAGCACCATGATCATGGGCTGCGCCATCACGGAGACCACCGGTATTTATTCTCTGCTGATCTCTTTCCTGATCCTGTTCGCCGTCAACTAAGTCCCTTTCCCATTCTAAACGAAAGGAGCAATGAAGGTGCAAGAATTTGAAGCCTTTCTGGGGGTCAACTTCTGGAATTCCCTGTTCGCGTTGGCAAACCTGGCTCTGCTGGTGTTTGTTATGAAGAAATTTCTGTACGGTCCTGTGATGAAAATGATCCAGTCCCGGCAGAAAGAAATCGATGATCTCTATTCCGACGCGAATTCCGCCAAAGCCTCTGCGCAGGCGCTTCAATCAGAGTACCAGCAGAAGCTCTCGGAAGCCCAGCAGACCAGCGAACAGCTGGTGAAAGAGGCCGTCGCCCGGGGGCACAGCCGTGAGGAAGAGATCCTCCGCAATGCCAACGCAGAAGCTGCCGCCATTCTGGACAAGGCTGCCGCTGATGTGGCGCGGGAGAAGAAGAAAGCCGTCAACGACGCCAAGGACGAGATTTCCGTTATCGCCCTGGCCATTGCCGGGAAGGTAGTCGGCCGGGAACTGAGCGATGCAGATCAATCCCGTCTGGTGGACAGCTTTATTGAAGCGTTGGGTGACAGCCAATGACCCAGATCGGAACGCTTTACGCCCAGGCGCTCTACGGCTTGGCGCAGGAAGAAAACACGGCGGCAGCCACCATGCAGGAGTTAAACGCCCTGGAGGAGAGCTTTTCCCAGGAGCCGGGCTTCCTGCGGCTGCTTTCCAGTCCAAACCTTTCCAAACAGGAACGGTGCCGGATCTTAGACGACAGCTTCCGGGGGAAGATCAGCCGGAATGTGCTGAATTTCCTAAAGCTGCTCACCGAAAAGGGCTATGCCCGGCATTTTCCCGACTGCTGTCGGGCTTTTGAAAATTACTACAATGAAGATCACGGCATCCTGCCCGTGACCGCCGTCACCGCAGTGCCGCTGACTCAGGAGCAATCCGAAAGGCTGGCGGACAAGCTTTCCGCGCTCACCGGCAAGGCCATTCAGCTGCACAATCGCGTGGACGCAAGCTGCCTGGGCGGCGTCCGCTTGGATTATGACGGCAGGCAGGTGGATGACACGGTGTCCCACCGGCTGGAAAATATCCGCAATTTGTTGAAAAACACCGTACTCTGACAGAAAGCAGGTACCGTATTCTATGGAATTACGACCCGAAGAAATCACAAAGATCATTCGCAGCCAAATCAAAAACTATGAAAACAAGCTGGAACAGAGTGAAACCGGCGTGGTAATCATCGTTGGCGACGGCATTGCCAAAGTTTCCGGCCTGGACAACTGCATGGCCGGAGAATTGGTGGAATTCCCCAACGGTTCTTATGGTATGGCGCAAAATCTGGAAGAAGATACTGTGTCCATCGTCATCCTGGGTACGGACAACGGCATCCGGGAAGGCGACACCGTAAAGCGTACCGGGCGCGTGGTCTCCGTTCCTGTGGGCAGCGGCCTAATCGGCCGCGTGGTCAATGCGCTGGGCGAGCCCATCGATGGGAAAGGCCCTGTCTCCGCCGAAGACTACCGCCCCATTGAAATGCCCGCACCGGGCATTATCGACCGGGAACCTGTGAACGTTCCTCTGCAAACCGGTATCAAAGCCATCGATTCCATGATCCCCATTGGCCGCGGCCAGCGAGAATTGATCATCGGCGACCGGCAGACCGGCAAGACCACCATTGCCACCGACACCATCCTGAACCAGAAGGGCAAGGATGTGCTGTGTATTTATGTGGCCATCGGCCAGAAGCGCTCCACTGTGGCGCAGATCGTCAGCAATCTTACCATAGGCGGCGCTATGGATTATACCATTGTGGTATCCGCCACCGCTTCCGAACTGGCGCCTATGCAGTACATCGCCCCCTATGCCGGCTGTACCATGGGCGAGCACTTCATGCATCAGGGGAAAGACGTGCTGGTGGTCTATGACGACCTGAGCAAGCACGCCGTGGCCTACCGTGCCATCTCTCTGCTGATCCGCCGTCCCCCCGGACGGGAAGCCTATCCTGGCGATGTATTCTATCTCCACTCCCGGCTCCTGGAGCGGGCGGCGCATCTATCCCCGGCTAAGGGCGGCGGCAGCCTGACAGCGCTGCCCATCATCGAGACTCAGGCGGGCGATGTCTCCGCTTATATCCCCACCAACGTGATCTCCATCACCGACGGTCAGATCTATCTGGAGTCCGAGCTGTTCAATGCCGGCATTATGCCCGCTGTAAACCCGGGCATTTCCGTATCCCGTGTGGGCGGCGACGCACAGATCAAGGCTATGAAGAAAGTTTCCGGCTCCCTGAAGCTGCTCTACTCCCAGTACCGGGAGCTGCAGAGCTTTGCACAGTTCGGCTCCGATTTGGACGCGGATACCAAGTCCCGTCTTGCTCAGGGCGAACGGATCGTGGCGGTGCTGAAACAGAAAAACGGAGAGCCGGTGGAGGTCGCCCAGCAGGTGTGCATCCTCTACGCCGTCACCCATGGGTATCTGGCCAATGTCGCCGTGGAGGACATTCCAGAGTTCGAGCGGCAGCTGGAAAGCTACATGGATACTGCCCATCCTGAAATTCTCTCCGCTATCCGCGCCACCGGTAAGCTGGAAAGCGAAACCGAGGACGCGCTCAAAGCCGCGCTGGACGCGCTGCTGGCACAATTTCAAGTTGGTAAATAAGGAAGGAGGCTGACGCATGGCTGGCGTTTCCACCAAGGAAATCAAAACCCGTATCCGCAGTATGGAAAGCACCAAGCAAATTACAAAGGCCATGGAAATGGTAGCAGCCTCCAAGCTGCGCCGCGCCCAGAACCAGGTGCTTTCCGCCCGTCCTTATTTTGAGATTTTATATTCCACCATCAACGACATTGTTGATTCCACCCAGGATTTTTCCTCTCCCTATTTGGCGCCCCGCGCCGGACAAAAAACCGCTTATGTGGTGATTGCCGGCGACCGCGGCTTGGCCGGCGGCTATAACAGCAACATTCTGAAAATGGTCTGGGCAGAGATAGCAGATCAGGAAGCCCTGGTGCTGCCCATCGGCAAAAAGGCCGTGGAATTTTTCAAGGCCAGAGGCACCGTACTGCTCACGGAAAAATATGCGGAAGCGGAAAACGTCTCAGTCGGCGACTGCTTTTCCCTGGCCAAATGGCTGTGCAAAGGGTATTTAGAGGGGGAATATGACGAAATCCGGGTAGCCTTTACCAATTTTGTCTCCGTCCTCTCCCAGTCCCCCAGCACCTTACGGCTACTGCCCTTGCAGCCGCGTCCCACAGGAGGACACCCTGCGGACATCCTCTACGAGCCAGACAGCGCCGCTGTTTTTGACGCCATCATTCCGGAGTATCTGGGAGGTGTGCTGTACGGGGCGCTGTGCGAGAGCCGCGCGTCTGAGCAGGCCGCCCGACGGACGGCTATGGAATCCGCCACCCAGAATGCGGAGGATATGATTGCCGATCTGAGCCTGAAATTCAACCAGGCGCGTCAGGCGGCCATCACCCAGGAGATCACCGAGATTGTTGCGGGCGCATAAGCCCTTTGATTCTTACACAAGGAGTTGAATCCTATGGCCAATCATAAAGGAACCGTGGTGCAGGTTGTCGGCCCGGTTCTGGATATCCGATTCGCGGACGACGAGCTGCCGGAGCTGCTCAGCGCCATTGAAGTCCGCCACAGAGACACTACCATCGTAGCGGAAGTGGCGCAGCACATCGGCGACAATGTGGTGCGCTGTATCGCCATGAGTTCTACCGACGGTTTGCAGCGGGGCGCGGAAGCCATCGATACCGGCGCGTCCATCAGCGTGCCGGTGGGCGAAGCTTGCCTGGGGCGGGTGTTTAACCTGCTGGGGCAGCCCATCGACGAAAACGGCCCCGTGAACGCCGCTGAACGCTGGCCCATCCACCGTCCGGCGCCCGCTTACGACGAGCAGGAGCCAGCTACCGAAATTCTGGAAACCGGCATTAAGGTGGTGGACTTGATCTGTCCTTACGCCAAAGGCGGTAAAATCGGCCTGTTCGGCGGCGCCGGCGTGGGTAAAACCGTGCTGATTATGGAACTGATCAATAACGTGGCTAAGGCGCACGGCGGTATTTCCGTATTCACCGGCGTGGGCGAACGCACCCGAGAGGGCAACGACCTGTACCGGGAAATGACCGAGTCCGGCGTTATCAACAAAACTGCCATGGTCTACGGTCAGATGAACGAGCCGCCTGGAGCCAGAATGCGGGTCGGACTATCCGGACTGACTATGGCGGAATATTTCCGGGATGTAAAGCACCAGGACGTACTGCTGTTTATCGACAATATCTTCCGTTTTACCCAGGCAGGTTCTGAAGTTTCCGCGCTGCTGGGACGTATGCCCTCTGCGGTAGGCTACCAGCCCACGCTGGCTACGGAGATGGGCGCCCTCCAGGAGCGCATTACCTCCACCAAGAACGGCTCCATCACTTCCGTGCAGGCGGTGTACGTGCCTGCGGACGACTATACCGATCCCGCGCCCGCCACCACCTTTGCCCATCTGGACGCCACCACCGCCCTGGATCGGAGCATCTCCTCCCTGGGCATCTTCCCAGCAGTGGATCCCTTAAGCTCCACTTCCCGAATCCTCACCCCTGAAATCGTGGGCAAGCAGCACTACGAGACGGCTCGCGCCGTCCAGCGGATTCTGCAGCGGTATAAGGAATTGCAGGACATCATCGCCATTATGGGCATGGACGAGTTGTCCGATGAGGATAAGCGTATTGTGAACCGCGCGCGGAAGGTACAGCGCTTCCTCTCTCAGCCGTTCGCAGTGGCAGAGCAGTTCACCGGCTACAAGGGAAAGTATGTCCCTCTGAAGGAGACGATCCGGGGTTTTCAGGAGATCATCGACGGCAAGCATGACGACATCCCGGAATCCTACTTCCTGTTCGCGGGCACCATTGACGAGGTGGTGGAAAAGTTCCGGGGCGGTGAGCAGGTATGACCAGCTTTCCCCTGAAGATCGTCACCCCGGACGGTCTGGCCTTTGACGGCCAGGCGGAGGAACTGCTGGTACGCACCACCTCCGGGGACATGGGCATCCTGGCCGGGCACACTAACTGCGTCGCTCCCCTGGGTATGGGGCTGGCCATGGTGCTGCTGGAGGGTAAGCGTCGTTACGCCGCCTGCATCGGCGGGATGGTGACCGTGGTGAGCGGCAGCGTCACCCTGGTGGCCACCACTTTCGAGTGGGCGGAAAATATCGATGTCGGGCGGGCGGAGGCCTCCGCCCAGCGTGCGCAGCGAATCTTGGGCAGCAAGGACGCCTCAGCCGCCGAACTGCGCCTGGCGGAAGCCCGGCTGAAGCGGGCGCTGGTGCGCAAAGGCGCCGCTGGTTATCGCTGAATATATTTTATCCCCACCGAAAGCCGGTGGGGATTATTTCTGCCCAAGCACGAGCAGTCCTTGAGCAAGACGAACCCTCTGTGGGAAAGCGCAGCAGATAGGCCAATGTCAAAGCCTTGGGCTGGGGCATCACAGCAAGTCCCCGCCGGAAACCCCGGCGGGGACAATTGCCAGCGCTTATTCTTTTATTCCGGAGGTAAGGTGGCGATGGTTCCCACATCCGGGGGCAGCATTCTGTCCTCGTCCAATACTTCATATTCCGACAAGTCCAACCCCTCCTTACACTCCGCCGGGATATACCAGAAGCTCAGAGCAATGAGGTACCGGCCATCGTAGTCCACAACGAACTGATCAAATTCCCTTTTTCCCCAGGACATATCTTCTCTTTCTGTTCGCATCAGCCACAGCTTTGGGCCAAGCGTCTTCATCTCCAGGATGCGGTTGCTGATTTCCGGTCTATAACCCTCGAAAATCGCGTCAATAATGGAGGGGCAGTAAATGGTCATCCGCATACTGCTTTCCGGTTCTTCTTCTTTGCAGGCATCCAGATAAGTCTGGGCAAATTCTCGTACCTCTTTTGGAACCCCGGATGTATCGGAGCAACCTGTCAGCAGCATTCCCACCAGTATCAGGCAACACAGTAATAAGATAATCAGTTTCTTCATGATAGAACCCCCTTATGTATTAGGATTAGTTAGTGGAACGATAGACCGCAACACTACCAAACACATAGTCGGTGCCATTGACTGGCGATATATTCCGAATAAATGAGTAGATTTTCTCTGCTCTTGGCAGCGTGCTTACTTTCACTTGCAGATCATGCGACCCATTTTTTCTGACATCTTTATACGCGCCCGGTACTTTTATGTAATCACCAGTGGACATATCCAAAACACACAACCCAAAGCGCATAGTCATACTCTGATCATTTGACGCAGAATGATGCAAGTCCGCTTTACAGATGATGTACTCTGTCCCATCGGGTAAATACATCGGGTAGAAACTCTTGTTTGCATCCGTAGCTGAACGGCTACTCAACAGGTTTGTTACATGTGTCGCTTTGATAGCAAACAGCAACTTGTAGCTATAGCCTCCTTCGCTGAGATCTTCCGGAAAAGTCGGTGCGCGCGTTTCCGGAAGGATAATTCCCGTCTCGTTTTCCGTGCTGCCCAGGTAATCAGGATCATCCGTTTCCGCAGCGTAGACGGGCAAGAAGAGGCAGAACATCATTACCAGCGCAAAAAACAGGGAGAAAAAGCGTAAAGTCGTTTTTTTCATAACAATTCCGTCCTTTCCATTTGCTATTTTTGGGCGTACCATTTTTCCATTTGCTGTATTTGGGGGTTACCAGAATTTCTCCTCTCCTTTCTTCCTGTATACCTGTATATATGTTCGTTTAGCTGATCCCGTCGCCCGCAGTGCGCCTTCGATCTTGAGCGCCGGCCTTTTGCGCGCAGCTATACCTCCGCCGCGCCCTCTGCTAAACCTTAATTATATTATAAAGTTAAAAAAATTTTTGTCAAGCAGCATTATTTTGTCACATTTATGCCTTTTCTGTTGTGTCCGTTCCATACAATTATCCCCGCCGATCCTCGGCGGGGATAATCTTGCCAGCACGCCGGAAAATCTCCGGCCAGGCTTTAGGTGGTTTTATAGCCGCAGCAGCCGGCATTTCCCTTGCCGCTTTGTTTATTGTCGCAGCAATTCCTGGGCGCAAACTGCCCTGTGGGGAAGGGAATCCGGGAGAACATCTCGCAGGGATCCTCTGCGCAGCCCACATCGTCGCAGCACTCCTTGGTGGGGATGCAGTAATCCAGCACGGGTACAACCACTTGCGCGTCGCGCTCCAGCCGGATGATGGAGAACTGCCCCAGGGTAACGAACAGCCGGCGCCGGTCGCCGGAGAGCACCAATTCATCGTCGAACATCCCCCGGATCTTGGCCGGGATCTGCGCGGCGGTGTTCTCCTTACAGTGGCAGTCGCAGACCTCCCGCACACAGGAACTGAGCACCATGGGGTCCAGCACCTCCACCACGGCGGTGGGGCGGTTGGCACTTTGCAGCGTAGCCCCGTCGGCCTCTCCAATGCGGGTGTCGCTGGTGAAGATATGCGCCTTGCTGTCCTCGCCGCACAGCGCTACCCGCTTGGAAAAGCAGGCTAAGCCGTAAAGCGTGGCCGGCCGGGTGGCGCCAATGACGGCGTCCGCCAGCACCCGATAGTAGAAGGTCACATCAATGCAATAATGATTCGGATCAAAGGCCATCGGCTCCACATCGATATAGGTATGCAGCAGTTCCGCGCAGCGCACCTTGGCGCTGGTGGCCGTGTCCAGCAGGCACTGGGATCCCTTGGTCAGATAGACCCGCAGATCCTCGATGCAGTCCTTATCCCGGCAGCTGTCCGTGATCTTTCGCGTGTGGATGGCGAGCGCTCCGGCCTGATCATCCGGCCCGCAGCGCATCCCTCTGGAATTGTCAGACATGGTGAATACCTCCTGTTGGATTTCACAGTGCATAAGCAAAAACCGCTTATAGGACAGTTTATGCGCTTCTTTACCGGCTGTGCATCCTGCAAGCCGCTTTCCATTCAATACGGTATCCAGCGTCCCCAGGAAGGGAAAACACAAAATCTTCCGTTCTAAATTTATATGAGCACAAGATATTGTATATATTGGGTATTTTTTACTGAACTGTGAAACGACTGCGGCCGCGTCCTTTCCGTTTGCTCTTTTTCCCCGACAATTTTTCCGAGCGCCGCGCGGCGTTTTTCTTCGCTTTTCCCCCACATCGCCGCCGCTTTTTGTCATTCTCCCTGGCTCCAGCGGAAAAACGCGGACTTTTTCCCCATTACCCCATTTTTCTGTATTCCGGGGAACTTCCAACAAATAGCGCTCTTTCCAGGCGTTATCAATATTTTGTGTTTTGCACTTGACAAAAGCACAATATGTAGTATAATGGGTATCACACGGCGCGGTTTCGCCAAATGTCGCGCAGAAGGAGGACTACCTATGAAAATTATTAAGAGAAACGGTGCGGAAGTCGTTTTCGATATCAATAAGATTATCATGGCCGTCACCAAGGCCAATCAAGCGGCCGACGAGAAAGTCCGTATGACCCCCCTGCAGATCCAGCGCATCTCCCAGAGCGTGCAGATCTCCTGCGAGGAGATGGGGCGCAGCCCCTCCGTGGAGGAAATCCAGGATCTAGTGGAGAAAGCCATTATGGCGCACGGCGCTTTTGAGGTAGCCAAGCAGTATATTACCTACCGCTACACCCGCAGCCTGCTGCGCCAGTCCAATACCACGGATGACCGCATCCTCTCCCTCATTGAGTGCAACAACGAAGAAGTGAAGCAGGAGAACGCCAATAAGAATCCCACCATCAACGCGGTGCAGCGGGACTATATGGCCGGCGAGGTGTCCAAGGACATCACCCAGCGTATCCTCCTCCCCGCCGATGTGGTGGCCGCCCATGAGGCCGGCATTATCCACTTCCACGACTCCGACTACTACGCCCAGCATATGCACAACTGCGACCTGGTGAACCTGGAGGATATGCTCCAGAACGGCACCGTGATCTCCGGTACGCTCATTGAGAAGCCCCACTCTTTCTCCACCGCCTGCAATATCGCCACCCAGATCATCGCCCAGGTGGCCTCCAACCAGTACGGCGGCCAGTCCATCAGTCTGACCCATCTGGCGCCCTTTGTGCAGGTGAGCCGTGAGAAAATCCGCCGCAATGTGGAACAGGAAATGCAGGTGTTCGGCATCCAGCCCACGGAAGCGCAGATTTCCAAAGTTGTGGAAGAGCGCCTCCGGGACGAAGTCCGCCGGGGCGTGCAGACCATCCAGTATCAGGTAGTCACGTTAATGACTACTAACGGTCAGGCGCCGTTCATCACCGTATTTATGTACCTGAACGAAGCCCGCAGCCCTCAGGAGAAGCAGGATTTGGCTTTGATCATCGAGGAAATGCTCCGTCAGCGTTATGAGGGCGTGAAGAACGAAAGCGGCGTGTGGATCACCCCCGCTTTCCCCAAGCTGATCTATGTGCTGGAGGAGGACAATGTCCGGGAGGGCTCCCCCTACTGGTATCTTACCCGTCTTGCTGCTCAGTGCACTGCCAAGCGGATGGTACCCGACTATATCAGCGAGAAAAAAATGCGGGAGTACAAGCTCTCCAAGGGCGAGACTGTGGGACACGGCGACGTGTACACCTGCATGGGCTGCCGGTCTTTCCTGACTCCTGACCGCTCCGGCAACGGCTGGAACAACATTGCCAACGCCAAGAATTATGAGCCAGGCAAGCCCAAGTACTACGGCCGCTTTAACCAGGGCGTGGTCACCATCAACCTGGTGGATGTGGCGCTGTCCTCTCAGCGGGATACCGCCAAATTCTGGGAAATTTTTGACGAGCGGCTGGATCTGTGCCATCGGGCGCTGCGCTGCCGCCACGAGCGGCTGAAAGGCACCCTGTCCGACGCCGCCCCCATCCTGTGGCAGTACGGCGCACTGGCACGGCTGGAAAAGGGCGAACCCATTGACAAGCTGCTCTACGGCGGCTACTCGACCATCTCTCTGGGCTATGCCGGACTTTATGAGTGCGTAAAATATATGACCGGCCGCTCCCACACCGACCCAGAGGCCAAGCCCTTTGCCCTGCAGGTAATGCAGCATATGAACGACAAGTGCCTGGAGTGGAAAACCGCCGAGGATATTGACTACTCTCTGTACGGCACCCCCTTGGAGTCCACCACCTACAAGTTCGCCAAATGCCTGCAAAACCGCTTCGGCATGATCCCCGGCATCACGGACAAGAGTTATATTACCAACTCCTACCATGTCCACGTAACCGAGGAAATTGATGCTTTCACCAAGCTGGCCTTCGAGGCGGAGTTCCAGCAGCTCTCCCCCGGCGGCGCCATCAGCTATGTGGAAGTGCCGGATATGCAGAACAACATCGACGCCGTACTGGAGCTGATGCAGTTCATTTACGACAACATCATGTATGCCGAGCTGAATACCAAGAGCGACTACTGCCAGGTCTGCGGCTACGACGGCGAGATCGAGATTCAGGAGGATGCAGACGGCAAGCTGGTATGGATTTGCCCCCAGTGCGGCAATACCGACCAGAGCAAGATGAATGTGGCTCGCCGCACCTGCGGCTACATCGGCACCCAGTTCTGGAATCAGGGCCGCACCCAGGAGATTAAGGATCGGGTGCTCCACCTGTAAGATTGTTTTCAAATTCAAGCAAAGCCAATCCCTGCGGGATTGGCTTTGCTTGTTTTGGCAGGTTGACATAATTCTATTGCTCCCGTCCAGATGCCTCTCTGCCAGAGGTGCGGAAGCGGAGCGCCAGACGCTATTTCCCCTTCTCTTTCTGTTTCCTCTGGCGGTGGAGGGGCTGCAATTCCTCGTCTTATGAAAAAATTTTACCGGGGTACGGCTCTATGCCGTCCCCGGTAATTGGATTGCTTTCTCACTTGACCTCCCAGGCCTTAAATTGGCTGGCTTTTTCATAGAGCCGCAGATAACTCTGATAGCGGCTTGGCTCTACAGCACCCGTTTCCACCGCCCGGCGCAGGGCGCAGGCAGGTTCCTTTCGGTGAGAACAGTCATGGAATTGGCAATTCCCCAGGTAGGGGGCAAAATCCGGAAAGGCGTACTGCAAATTCTCCTTAAGAATCACTTCCATCTGGTCTGTATCAAAGGAAGAGAAGCCCGGCGTATCTGCCACAAAGGTATCCTCTCCCAAAGCGTACAACTCCACATGGCGGGTAGTATGCCGTCCGCGCCCCAGCTTTTCCGATACCTCCCCAGTGGCCAGGGACAGCCCCGGGCACAGCCGGTTCAGGATACTGCTCTTTCCCACCCCGGAGTTACCGGTAAAGGCGGTGAGCTTCCCCCGGATCAGCTGGCGCAGTTCCTCCACGCCCAGTCCTGTCTCCGCGCTGGTCTGGATCACGGGAAATCCCGCACGGCGGTAAATTCCCGCCAAGTCATCCCCTGTATCCAGATCGCACTTATTTACACAGATATAGACGTTCACCTGCTGATCTGCGGCAATGGCCGCCACCCGGTCAATGAGGTAGGGATCTGTCACCGGGTTTACATTGGCGGCAAAGATTACCAATGCATCCACATTGGCAATGGCGGGACGGACAAAGCAGTTTCGCCGGGGAAAAATTCGTTCCACCATACCCTTGCCGTGCTCCACAGTGATCTCCACCATGTCCCCGGTGAGGGGGCTGACCTCCCGGCGCAGGCTTCCCCTGCCCCGGCAGGTCACGTTCCCCATGGCCGTCTGTACTTCATAAAATCCGCTGAGCGAGCGCAGGATGCGCCCCGTTGTTCTCTCTGCCATCAGCTTGTAAAGTCCACCTTCTGCGTCTGGAAGTATTTTCCATTGATATATACATCATAGTATACCACGCCGGAACCGGTAAGCTCCAGCTGCACATAGGAACCGCCGTCTGCAATGGTCTGCTCGTGTATCACCTGGTCATTCAGCCGGATACTGACTGTGTATTCCTCCACGTGCCCCTCCAGCAAGCCGAAAGTCACCGTTTTCGTAACCGCAGGCGGGGTTGTCGGCACTGTAGTAGGCGGCTCAGTGGGTCCTTTGGAAATCTGCAGCACAATCTGCGATTTGATATCCGCCAGCGTATCCGGGTTGATGGACTGCCTCACCACGGTATTTTCTGCCGCGTCATTGTCCACCAGTTCCTCCTTCACATTGTCAAAGCCCATTTCCGCCAGCTTCCGCCTCGCCTCGTCCAGCGTATCGCCCACCACATTGGGTACCGCCCGCTTCACCACGCCGCTGGAAACCTCCAGCGTGACTTCCGTGGTCACATCCGCCTCCGTATGTGCCCGGAGGCTCTGGTTAATCACCTCGCCGCTGGGCCGGTCGCTGTCCACCTCTTCAATCTCCACATTCTTGAAGCCGTTTTCCGCAAGTTTCTCCACCGCGGCCGTTTCGTTCATGCCCTCCACATTGGGCACTTCCATCATGCCTGTGCTGACCCAGAGCGTTACCGTCTGCCCATCTTCCAGTGGCTGACCTTCAAAGGGATCCGTACGGATAATCCGCCCCTTTGTCACCGTCGGACTGTTTTCCTGACGGATCATAGGCACGATTCCCTGCCCCTCCAGGAAATTCTCCGCCATAGACTGCTCCATGCCCACCAGGTTTTCCATGGTTTTGTCCAGCGGTTCCTCTCCCAGGCTCACATCCACATATACCACGGTATTTTCAACAACCATCTCGCCGGCATTGGGGGTTTGCCCCATGATCTGGTCTTTTTCATATTCATCGCTGTACATCCGCTCCCGCAGGGTAATCTGCAGATCTGCGTATGTAGGCAGCTCCTCAAAATTTTCGCCCAGCAATGCCGGTACCTGCACCATCTTTTCTTCCGACCCAACGCCGCTGCCAAAGAGAACCACCAGGAATACCACAATCGCCAAAACCGCTACCGCCGAACAGGCTACGATGGCAATGGTGGTAATGCGGTTGCGCTTCTCCTCTTCCTCCCGGCGGCGCTGACTTTCCCGTCCGGCGGGGGTACGCCCTGTGCCGGCATGGGCGGTACTGCCGCCGCTTCGGGCAGGTGCAGTTTCCCGTTTGCGCTGCGCCGGCTCCGCCGTCTGCTCCCGGTGAACCCTGGGCGGTTCTCCCCGGCGATCCGCCACCCGCTCCGCTGTGGTGCGGGGATGGGCAGGCGCCTGTTCCTGTGGCCGCACGCCGGTCAGATGCAGCGCTGCATCCATATCCCCTGTGTCATATTGGAACCGGATAGCGGGATCTTTACGGAATTCCTCCATATCGTAGAGCATGGCGGTAGCAGAGTCATAGCGGTCGTTGGGGTCGTGCGCCATGGCCTTCATAATGATCTGCTCCAGTCCGCCAGGGATATTAGGGTTCAGAGTAGAGGGCAGCGGCGCGCCGCCATTGATGTGCTGGATGGCCACCGCTACAGGAGACTCCCCGTCAAAGGGCGGCCTGCCCGCCATCATTTCATACATCACGACGCCCAGGGAATAAATATCCGAACGGTTATCCACCCGACTGCCCTTGGCCTGCTCTGGAGAGATATAGTGCACGGAGCCCAGCGCCTCCTTAGTCAGCGTGTTGCCCTTGGACATGATCCGGGCAATGCCGAAATCTGCCACCTTCACAGAGCCATTTTTCAGCACCATTACATTGTGGGGCTTAATGTCCCGGTGGACAATCCCCCGGCTGTGGGCGTGCTCCAGCGCTTTGGCGATCTGCATGGCAAAATGCAGCGTCTCCTTCCAATTCAGGATGCCCTTCTTCTCCATGTATTGCTTCAGGCTGATGCCGTCGATCAGCTCCATAACGATATAATCCGCCTCAAGAGAAGTGGAGACATCGTACACTGATACAATATTCGGGTGGCTGAGCATGGCCACCGCCTGTCCCTCCGCATGGAACCGGCGGCGAAACTCCTCATCCTGGGAGTATTCATCCTTCAGGATCTTCACTGCTACCAGTCTGTTCAGCCGATGACAGCGAGCTTTATATACCACGGCCATGCCTCCGGTGCCAATGACCTCCAGAATCTCATAACGGTTGTCCAGCAGACGGCCAATATATTTATCTGTATCCATATCGCAGTTCTCCTTTCCCGTCCGGGCTAGATCTGAATGAGTACGCTGGTCACATTGTCCGGCGCGCCCCGGGATTTGGCAATGTCCAGCAAGCGTTGACAGCACATCTGCTTATTGACGCCGTGCACCACTTCAAACAGGATCTCCTGGTCGTCCATCATATTGGAAAGGCCGTCGCTGCACAGCAGCAGACAATCTCCCCGGGACAGCTTGCAGTGGAACAGATCGCTTTCCACCACCGGCTCCGTGCCGATGGCGCGGGTAATAAAGTTCTTTCCGGGATAAGTCCTGGCGCGCTCCGGCGTCAGCTCTCCCCGCTCCACCATCATCTGCACCAGCGAATGGTCTTTCGTGACCTGCTGGATGCCGGTTCGGTCAATGGTGTAAACCCGGCTGTCTCCCACGTTGATGATGGTAGCTTCTTTTCCATGGAGCAGGACAGCCACCAGGGTAGTGCCCATGCCCAAAAACTCTTCAAATTGCTTGGATTGGTCAAAAACTGTAAAATTCGCCAGCTTTACCGCACCCCGGAGCATTTGGTTGGTGCTTTCCCGATCCAAACTGCTTACCCATGTGCGCTTTACCTCCTGGGTGAATACCTCCACCGCCAGGGAACTGGCCACATTGCCGGATTTGGCGCCGCCCATGCCATCACAGACCACACACAGCAGGGTATTTCTGTCCAGCTGTTCTATTTGATAGGAATCCTGGTTCTGGGTTCGAATACAGCCAGGGTCTGAAAGTGACCAATATTGCATAGGACTTGCTCCTTTCCTGAAAGACTATGCTTGTTGCTTTGTATAGTTTCTGCGCAGCTGCCCGCAGGAAGCGTCGATATCGCCGCCCAATGTCCGCCGCACCGTTGCGCTGATGCCGCCATCCGTCAGGATCCGCTGGAATTCCGCCACCGCCTGACGGGTGCTGGGCTTCAGCGGGCTTTCCTCCACCCGATTCAGGGGAATCAGGTTCACATGCGCGGGCAGTCCTTTCAGCCGCTGCAGCAGCTCTCGGGCGTGCTCCGGCGCATCGTTCACGCCTTGAATCATAGCGTATTCAAAAGAAATCCGTCGGGAGGTGGCAGCATAATACCGCCGGCAGGCGTCCAGCAGTATATCCACAGGATAAGCGCGGTTTATCGGCATGATCGTGTCCCGCACCGCGTCATTGGGCGCGTGCAGAGACACCGACAGGGTAAGCTGCAGCTTTTCCTGCGCCAGTGCGTCGATTTTTGGCACAATGCCGCAGGTGGACAAGCTAATATGCCGCATGGAGATATTCATCCCCTCCGGGCTGTTCACCAAGGACAGGAAGCGCAGCACGTTTTCATAATTGTCCAGCGGTTCGCCGATACCCATGAGCACAATATGGGAAATGGGCAAGCCGGAATCCAGCTGGGTGTAGAGCACCTGATCCAGCATTTCCTGCGGCTCCAGCCTGCGCACCAAGCCGCCCAGCGTGGATGCGCAGAAAGCGCAGCCCATCCGGCAGCCCACTTCCGAAGAAATACATACGGTGTTGCCGTAATGGTAGCGCATCAGCACCGTTTCCACGCAGTTACCGTCGGCCAGCCGCCAGAGGTACTTGATGGTGCCGTCCCGCTGAGACGCCTGCCTGCGGACGGCCTGGGGGATGTATAGGGGGTATTGCGCTGCCAAAGTTTCCCGCAGAGCTTTCGGCAGGTTGCTCATCTGTTGATAACCCGCTCCCTGATGAAGCCAGCCATAGAGCTGCTTGGCACGAAAGGCGGGCTGCCCCATATTTTCCAGCATCGCTGCCAGCTCCGGCAGCGTCATGGCTCTGATATGTTTCATACTGCCTTCCGCATCCGGCAGATAAAGAAGCCGTCGGTATCATATTGCCCCGGAACCAAAGTAAGCATCCCGGTATGGTTTTCTGGAAACACATTGGGCAAAGGCAGCTCTTCCAACGAAAAATCCTTTCGATACCGCAAAAACGCTTCCACAACCGCCTCGTTTTCCCGTTTCAGCAGGGTACAGGTGGAGTAGAGCAGCACACCGCCGGGCTTCACATATTCCGCCTGCCGGTTGAGAATGCGCAGCTGCATCTCCGGCAGCGTCTCCATCTCCACCGGGTCTTTATAACGGATGTCCGGTTTTTTACGGATGATCCCATAACCGGAGCAGGGTACATCAGCCAACACCACATCCATTTTACCGGCCCAATCGGGAAAATTCTCTGTCGCGTCCCATTCTGTCACCCGCACATTGTGCAGTCCCAGCCGATCCGCTCCGTGTTGAATCAACGTTGTCTTATGCCGATGAATGTCGGCGGCAATGATCTCCCCCTTGCCCTCCAGTGCCATAGCTGCGGCAAAGGTCTTGCCACCCGGAGCCGCGCAGCAATCCAGCACCTGTGTATCCTCCCGCTTGGGAATCTGTGCACAGAGGACGCATAGCTTTGCAGCTGCATCCTGGACATAGAACAATCCTTCCCGGAAAGCCTCCAGGCGCTCCAAATTGCCCGTATTGGAGAGCACCAGGCAATTCTCCATCCAACTGTGGGGCAGCGCCTTCACCTGTTCTGCCTCCAGCCTTTCCATCAATTTCTCCCGAGTGATGCGCAGGGTATTTACCTGCACCACCGTCAGGGGTATATCATTGTTGGCTGCCAACATAGGCTCCAGCAGCGCTTCCCCAATGTCCTGGCGGAGCAAATCGATGAGCTTCTGCGGGTGACTGTAACGCACTTCTAAGCTCTCCGGCAGCGCCAAGGTTCCTTTGGTACGCACAGCGCTGCGCAGCACGCCGTTTACCAGCCCTGCGATCTTTGGCTGGAAGCGGCAGTATTGCTTAGCCAATGCCACCGATTCGTTTACTGCGGCGGAATCCGGCACCTTTTCCAATTCATAGATCTGGTACAGTCCCATATGCAGGATGTCCCGCGCCACCGGGTGCAGATCCTTCACGCGCCCATTGAGCAGCTGCTGCAAAAAGTAGTCCAGCAATCCCCGGTGCTGCAGCACACCGTAGCACAGCCGGGTAGCCAGCGCTGCGTCTCGCCTGTCCAGCTTGTCCCGGGCAATATAATCCTTCAATACGCCGTTGCTCCAGGCCGCCCGCTTCCGGCAGGCGATCAGTGCGTCCAGCGCCGTTTTTCTCGCTGACATGTCTATCCCTCCAAGGGGTGGCCGCGGAAATAATCTGCCGCCGCCATTGGTTTTCCGCCGTCGGCCTGCAGGCGCTGGATCTCCACAGCGCCCTGGCCGCAGGCAACCCGCAATCCGGTTTTGGTTAAGCCCAAGATCTCTCCCGGCGCGCCGCTGCCCTCCGCGACTACGGTCTTATGGATCTTAAATCGCGTACCGTTGATCTCCGCAGTGGCCACCGGCCAGGGATGCAGCCCCCGTACATGGTTATGCACCTGCCAGGCGGTTTTCCTCCAGTCGATGGGGCTCATGGACTTGTCCAGCATGGGGGCAAAGGTGGCTTTGCTGCCATCTTGAGGCGTGGCAGTCACCGCGTCCCGTTCCAGCGCCCCCAGGGTCTTTGAAAGCAATCCCGCGCCCAGTTCTGCCAGCCGACTCAGCAGCTCTCCCGCCGTCTCATTGGGGTCGATGGGGGTCTTTACAGCGTCAATCATGTCCCCCGCATCCATTTCCCGCACCAGATACATGGCGGTAACTCCCGTCTCCACCTTTCCGTCCAGCACCGCCCACTGATAGGGCGCAGAACCCCGGTATTCCGGCAGCAGGCTGGCATGGATATTGATGCAGCCTTTCTTGGGCACATCCAGCACCTTCTGGGGCAAGATACGGCCATAGGCCACCACCGCCACCACATCCGGCTGCAAATCCCGCAGCTGCTGTACCGATGCTTCCTCCCGGAAATTTTCCGGCTGGAAAACGGGGATGCCATGCTTCTGCGCCAGTTCCTTCACGGGAGACGCCGTCAGCTTCATTCCCCGGTTCTTTGGCCGATCCGGCTGGGTAAAGACCCCCACCACCTGGTAGCCGTCCTCCAAGATTCTATGCAGGCAGGTCGCCGCAATTTCCGGCGTACCCATGAAAACCACACGCATGGCAAAACCTCCCAACGCTTATTCTTGTGGTTCCAATTCCTCGTCCGTAAGGAAGCGCTCCATCACTTCCGTATACATGATGCCGTCCAAATGATCCAATTCATGGCAGAAACACCGAGCGACAATTTCTTCCCCCTCCGCTTCATACCAATTGCCGTCCCGATCCTGGGCGCGAACCTTGGCGTGCATGGGGCGCTTCACCAAACCGTACTTCCCCGGCAGGCTTAGGCAGCCCTCAGGACCCTCCTGCTCGCCGCTGGTTTCCACCAGTTCCGGGTTCACCAGTTCCAGAACTTCCTCGCCGGTGTCCACAATGACCACCCGGCGGAGAATCCCCACCTGGGGCGCCGCCAGACCCACGCCGCCGGCATCCGCCAGGGTCTCCTGCATATCATCCAGCAGCTTATGCAGCCTCCGGTCGAAATTGGTCACCGGTTTGCAAACTTTATGCAGCGCCGGTTCCCGATCGTTCAAAATCTTCCGCAATCCCATAATATCCCTCTTTCTAATCCAGTCCATTCACATCTGCGAACACGTTGACGCCCCGGTTTTGTTTATCCTGGGCGCTCTGCCTCAGCAGATGGGCGATCACCTGCCGCAGCGGCTTGTCCATCCGGCAGCGCAGCGTCAGCCGGTAACGGAAGTAAAAATTGATTTTTGGCACCGGGCAGGGCGCCGGCCCCAGAAGGGTATACGTTTCTCGTGTTTCCTGACGCAGAATACTGCGCAAGCTGTCCCGGAAAGCCGCCGCAGCCCGGAGCACCCTGGCCTCCTCTTGGCCGGTGAAAGTGATCTCCGTATTGTCTCCAAAGGGCGGAAAGCCCTGCACCCGCCGCAGCTGCTGCTCTAAAGCATAAAAGCCGCTATAATCCTGGCTGGCCGCCAGGCGGATGACCGGATGCCGGGGCGTCATAGTTTGAATGATCGCTCGTCCCGGGACATTCCCCCGCCCTGCCCTGCCTACTACCTGAGTAAGCATATTGAAGGTTGTCTCTGCCGCCCGGTAGCTGCTGCTGTACAGGCTCATGTCCCCGTCCAGCACCCCCACCAGAGTGACCTCCGGCAAATTCAGCCCCTTGGCCACCATCTGGGTTCCCAGCAGCACCGGGATCTTCTCCTCCTGAAAGCGGGAAAGGATTTGCTCGTGGGTATTGGCAGCGGTCACGGTATCCGCGTCCATCCGCTCCACCCGGATCCCCGGAAATCGGGCTTCCAGCTCCTGCTGCACTTTCTGGGTGCCGGTTCCTACCCGCTTCAATCTGCCGCCGCAATGGGGGCATTCCTGGGGGACGCTCTGGGAATAGCCGCAGTAGTGGCACATGAGCCGCTCATTCGCGCTGTGATAGGTAAGTCTGGCGCTGCACCTGGGGCATTCCGGGGATTCCCGGCAGTCCACGCATACCAGCGCCCGGCTGTTGCCCCGGCGATTCAGAAAGAGGATCGCCTGCTGTCCGGCGTTTATGGTTTCCTCCAGCGCCGCCTGCAGCGGGTAACTCAGGGAAGTTTCGTTTCCGTCCCGCAGTTCCTCTCCCATGTCCACGATCTCCACCCGGGGAAGAGTCTGCCCATTATACCGGCGTTCCAATCGGTAAAGGCTGTAATCCCCCGTTTCCGCCCGGAACATTGTCTCAATGGTGGGCGTCGCAGAGCCCAGCACCACCAGCGATCGTTCTTTCGCGCCCCGCCAGATGGCCACCTCTTTTGTGGAATACCGGGGCGTGTTCTCTGATTTATAGGAGTGCTCCTGTTCTTCATCCAGGATAATCAGTCCCAAATGGGGGCAAGGCGCAAACACCGCCGAACGCGTACCCACCACTACCCGGGCTTCCCCGGAGCGGATACGCTTCCACTGGTCATACCGCTCTCCCATGGGCAGGCTGCTGTGCAGCACCGCCACCTGATCCCCGAAATATGCCGCCAATAAGCCCAGCAGCTGAGGCGTCAGGGCGATTTCCGGTACCAGGAAAACAGCGCTTTTCCCAGCCTCTAATGTCTTTTGTATCAATTTTAGATATACCGACGTTTTCCCCGAGCCGGTGACCCCATGCAGCAGAGCCACCCCAGGCTTTTCTCCGTCCATTTGACGCGCCAGACCGTCATAGGCGGCCTGCTGCGCCTCGTCCAGCACCAACGGTTCGGAAACAGGCGTCGGCGGAATTTCCCGGCAGCGAAGCGCCGGTTTCTCTTCTAGGTTTACATAACCCATATCTGCCAGCCGCCGCAGGGTGACGGGCTTCGCCCCGGTAAAATAGCAAATTTCCTTTACCGGCGCACTGCCAATGGCGCAGAGCAGCTCCAGCACAGCGCGCTGCATTCCAGCGCTTTTGGGCCGCTGGGTTGCATAAGCCATGGTTTCCTCCGCTCCCCGCGCCAGCGTGGCGATTTGCTCTGTCTTGTCATGGGAACGGCGCGCTACGGAAACCTGCGCAGAAATCCAGCCCTTCCGCAGAAGATAGTCCAGAGCTTTGCGCAGCCGCTCCTCGTCTCCCAGCGTCTCCAACAGTGTCGCTTCCGCCGCTTGTCCGCCAAATTGGGCAAGCTGATTCAGCAAAGTCAGCCCATCTGCCTGCCGGACGTTGCTTTCCCGCCAGGAGGTATCCTCCGTCAGCACATAGGTGTTTCGGCTGCGAAACCACAGCCCGCCCGGGAGCATAGCGCGCACCGCATCGTAAAAAGTACAGAAATACCGCTCCCGCAAAAATGCCGCCAGCTGCAGCATGGTATGGCTGAGCACCGGCTGCGCGTCCAGCCGCTGCTCCACCGCTTTCAGCCCCTGCGCTTCTCCCGGCTCCACAGACAGGACGATCCCCTCGCATCGCCGGTTGCCCCGGCCAAAAGGAAGCATCACCCGCATACCTGGCTGCAGCTCCATATCCTGCGGAATAAAATAGGAATAGGGCTTGTCAATGGCAAAATTCGCCGCCGAAACCGCGATTTTCCCGATCATAGCCCCCACTCCTTCCGAAAGGATCAATACTTATATTCGTCCTTGATGTCGGCGCTTAAGCTGCCGTCCGCGACTTCCTGAATCGCCATGGTCACCGGCTTTTCCGGCAGTTCCTCCTGAAACTCCTCGGCCTCCTCGGCAATCTGTCTGGCGCGGCTGGCAATTAAATTCACCAGCAGATACCGGCTGGGTACATTCTTCAACAAATCTGCAACAGGTGGGTAAAGCATAGTCAAATTCCTCCATCCAAATCTTGCGCCTTTTCGGCGATAATCCGTAATATTTCATCTGCGCAGGCGTCCACCTGGTCGTTGACCACTACATAATCATAGTGCACGCTCTGATCCATTTCCCATTGCGCCCGGTGCAGACGCATGGCGATCTGCTCCTCTGAGGTGTCTCCTCGGCTGCGCAGCCGCCGCTCCAACTCCTCCCGGCTGGGAGGCATAATGAAAATCAGCACTGCGTCCGGCATTTTTCGGCGCAGGTTAAAAGCCCCATTTGGCTCAATGTCCAGGATTACGTGGCTCTTTTTCTGTTTTTCTTCCAGCTGTGCCAGAGGCGTTCCGTAATAGTTTCCCTCATGGGCATCGTATTCCAGAAACGCTCCGTGCGCAATCATATCCTCAAATTTCTCCCGGGTTACGAAAAAGTAGTTGACGCCTTCCGCCTCACCCGGGCGGGGCGGACGCGTCGTTGCGGACACCGAAAACCGCAGATCCTTCCTTGCGGCCATCACTTTTGCCAGAACCGTACTCTTTCCCACACCGGAGGCGCCGGAAATGGCAAACAGTTTGCCTTTGCTCATACTTCTCGTTCCTCTCTCTCTGGGGCGCTGCCCTCGTTCTGCCATCGCTCCGCAATGACCTCCGGAGTCACCGCAGACAATATCACATGATCCGTATCCATCAGGATGACCCCCTTGGTCTTGCGGCCGTAAGATGCGTCAATGAGCATTCCCCGTTCCCGAGCCTCCTGAATCGTGCGTTTGATGGGCGCGGAGTCCGGCTCCAGCACCGCTAAAATCCGCTCTGCGGACAGCATACTGCCAAAACCAATATTGATCAGCTTCATCCCCGGTCACTCCACATTCTGTACTTGCTCCCGGATTTTCTCCAGTTCCGCCTTGATGTCCACCACGATGCGCGCCAAGCGCACATCCGAGCACTTGGAGCCAATGGTGTTGGCTTCCCGGTTCATCTCCTGGAGCAGAAAATCCAGCTTCCTGCCCACCGCGCCGCCGCTGCTGAGCATATCGTTCATCTGCTGCAAATGGCTGCGCAGACGCACGGTTTCCTCATCCACCGCCACTTTATCGGCAAAAATAGCCGCTTCAGTCAGAATACGGTTTTCATCAATAGCGGTATTGGCCAGTACCTCCCGCAGCTTGTTTTCCAGGCGGGCGCGGTAGTCCGCCACAGTCTGGCCGCTGCCCTGCTCCACCTGCTCCACCAACTTTAAGATGGTCTCCCCCCGGCGGCGCATATCCCGATCCAAGGCTTCGCCCTCCGCAGTGCGCATGACGTCGAAGCTGCTGAGCGCCTGCGCTGTTGCCGTCATAAGATCCGCCAGCAGCGCTTCCTCGTCCACCTGGGGCTTTTCAACGGAGAACACCTCCGGCATCCTTGCCAGGGTGGACACCCGGATGTCCTTTTCCACCGGGAATTCTGCCGCCATCTGCTCCATGGCCGCCAGGTATCCCACCACCACGGAGGTATTCAGGGTCACCTTTACCTCGTCGCCGCCCTCACTGCGGATGGTCACAAACACATCTACCTTCCCTCGGGAGATAGCAGCCTTTACCGCCTGTTTCACCGCATCCTCGCCAAAGGATACCAGCCGGGGCAGCCGTACCGTGCAGTCCAGATAACGGTTATTCACCGAGCGAACCTCCACCGTGAACTCCCGACCGTGCAGCGTCTGAACCGCCCGGCCATAGCCGGTCATGCTCTTAATCATGTTTCTGTGCTCCTTCCTCCCAAGCCATGGCGAATTGCCCGCCATAGCCGGTGATGGTATAGACTGTCTTTTGTTTTTTCATGATTACTCGGTCATACAGCACTGCCAAAGCCACGCCAACCGCAAAGGCCAAACAGGCTGTCAATGCCCCTTGGCTCCAAAGCGCCGCGCCCAGCAGATACCCCAAGAAGAACAGCACCACCGGCAATCCGTACAGCACTGCCGCCCCCAGGAGTACCGGAGCGGAGCGGGACTCGATCTTCACCAGCTCCCCGGGCTTCGCTCCAATGGGATTGTTGGCAGTCAGTTCCAGATATTCCCGCGCGGCTCCGCAGCCGGAACATTGGTGGCAGTCCCCGGAGCAAGCGCTCTGGCGTTGGTGTACCACCTGCGCCGTGCCATCCGGATTGCAGGCGCGGACGCGAACCAGCTGCTCCATGGCTTACCCCTCTTCCGCCGGCGACACGTTCACATTCACAGAATAGCTGCCTACCGCGCCCGCCGCAGAGAACTCCGCGGGGAGCACTACCTCCGCCCGCACTGTGGAAGCGCCCTGGGATGCGTTGCTCAAATCCACACGGATAATCACATCCGTCTCCTTGAAATTGGCCATGAGCGTCTGCGGCCCTCGGATATTCACCGTCAGTTCCTTGGTCAGCACCTCCGCCTGCATACCTTCCGGCACATTCACCTGCTGGAAATTGGTCACCCGGCAAGATACCGTGCGCAAATCCGGGAATCGGATAGATACCTTGGCCTCCGTCTGCCCGGTCAGATTCCGAATCCCCTCCGGCAGCTGAATAGCAAAGGTTCTTTCTGTCTCTGTGGAGGAAATCTCACCCAAATTAATGGTTCCCAGTTTGATCTCCTCCAGATTTTCAAGCAGCGTATCGCTGCCGGCAACCTGTATGGTTAAGGGATCAATATTGATTTCACTGGTGGCTTCCGTGGCGCCGCCGCCGGAAATCACATCCACTGTCAGCTCCACTGTCTTCATTCTTTGGATGGGCACCGTCACATTGATCCGGCCAACATCCGTCACTATCTGCTCTACATCCACCGGCTCGTCCTGGGCATTGCAGAGGACAAACGACAGCGACTCGTTGATCGTCTCGGTACGGCCTTCCACATCCAGTTCGATCACCGCTTTTTCGATCTGATCCACCACGGATTGCGGGCCTGTCACCGTGACCGCATCGTAATCCAGACTGGAGTTCTCCCTGTCCAGCATATAGCCTTCCGGAACTTGTCCCATAAAACGCGTCTCCACCGGCACCTGCTTGGAGATCCGGCTCTCCACCATTACAGTGATCTGCCGGGGCGATTGGCTCTCGGCGACAAAAGCGTTGTTGGCAAATTCGCCGGGATAAATAATATCGTAGCTCAGCTCATGTTCCCCCGGCTCGTAAATGCCGGTCAGCGATGCCTCCAGCCGGATGCTGGCAGAGGTGAGGCGGTTCAAATCAGAACGGTTTCCGGAAAGCCGCAGCGTCACTGCAGGAATATCGCTGGTAATCATCAGCCCCCGCTCCGACAGCACTGCATCTCCGGTCAGCGTCACCGGAATATTGGAGAATACCGCCTCCGATCCTGGACTGACTGTGGTGATCACATACCACCACAACGCAAACGCCGCCAGCACCGACAGCAGGACAGCAGCAAATTTATTCTTCATCTGCTTTCTCTCCCTTCTCCTTCTTGCGCAGCTTTTGCTTCAGTACCATCGCAAAGCCTTCTTCTTTTGCCGGCTCATCGGTGATCAACTCCTGACGCAGCAGCCGCTCCAGGGTCTGGGGCGCCAGGTGCCGCTTGAGCATACCGTTCACAGCTACGGAAATGGCGCCGGTTTCCTCAGAAACAATGACCACCACCGCATCGGACACCTCGCTCATGCCCACGCCCGCCCGATGGCGGGTGCCAAGATCGGCGCTGAGCCGGTCGCTGGAGGACAGGGGCAGCACACAGCCTGCGGCCGTCACCCGGCCGTCCCGGATGATCATTGCCCCGTCATGGAGCGCCGCCTTGGGGAAGAAAATATTCCGCAGCAGCTGCTCCGAAACATGGCCGTCAATCTGGGTACCGGTTTTCATGTACTCATCCAGGGGGTTCTCCCGCTCAAATACGATCAGCGCCCCCACGCGCTCCCGGCTCATCACATCGCAGGCAGCCACCGTCTGGGTAATCACCGGGTTCATGGTCTGACCATCCCGGCGGTTATGGAAGATCTGCTGCAAACGCAGGTTTCCCAGGTGATCCATCATCCGCCGCAGTTCCGGCTGGAACAGCACCACCAGCGCCAGCAATCCCACTGCCAGCACTTGGCTGAGCAGGAAGTTCAGCGTATGCAGTTCCAGGAAGTCCGTCAGCCAAGTAATGGCCAACAGCGCCACTACCACTTTCGCCACCCGGGTGGTTCCAGACGAACGAATGATGGGCAGCAGCATATAGATCAGCAGTGCAACTAAAAAGATGTCCAAATAGTCCGACCACTGCATACGGCTTATCTGCTGCAAAAAGTTCTGAATCACATTCATAGTTGGTTGTCAACCTCTTTTCTATCCCATCCCAGCGGAAAAACCACTACCGGCATACCAAGCCTATTATCTGTACCATTATACAGGATTTCCGCCTGGATGGCAATAGGAATTCATAAAATATTTACGACCTTCCCCGCAGAAATTCCCGCATTCCCCGCAGCAGCGCGGCGGTCTGCTGGGGATCCGCGTCCCGGCCAAAACTCAGGCGCACCGTACCCGTCTCCAGTGTTCCCGCGCTTTCATGCGCCAGCGGCGCGCAGTGCAGCCCCGCACGGACAGCGATTCCCTGACCGGCCAGAGCAGCGGCACACTCCTCGCAATCTGCCCCTGGCAGGAAAGAAACCGTTCCGCCCTGCTCTCTGCCCCAGAATACCCGCAGCCCCAGATTTTCCAACGCGGCGGCACAACGGCGGGCTTCCTGCGCTTCCCGGCGGTAGATCGTGGAGATACCTTCTCGTTCCAGTACCAGCAAACCTGCGGACAGTCCGGCGATCCCGGGTACATTTACCGTCCCCGCCTCTCCCCGATCCGGGAGGAAGTCCGGCATCCCCCGCAGCCGGGATTCGCTTCCTGTGCCGCCATAACAAATCGGCTCCGGGAGCCGGTTACAGAGCAAAACGCCCGTTCCCTGGGGGCCCAGCAGTCCCTTGTGCCCTGGCATGGCAATAAAATCCGCTCCCCATTTCTCCAGGGAAACCGGCAGCGTCCCGGCGGACTGCGCCGCGTCCACAACGAACGGCACATGATACCGGCGGCACAGCGCCGCCATCTCCTCCGCCGGCAGAATATAGCCGAATACATTGGAAACATGGGTAAACACCGCCGCGTCCACTCCCCTGCGCAAGGCTCGCTCCCATTGCAGCAGCGTATCCGCCGGGTCAAAAAGCCTCCTGCCCGCCACGCTGATACGGGCGTTCAGGGCGTACAGCGGCCGTACTACCGCGTTATGCTCAAATCCAGTAATCACCACCCGCGCCCCCGGCCGCACCAGGGTGCGGATGGCCATGTTCAGCCCCTGGGTACAGTTCAGGGTGAACACCACCTGCTCCGGCTTGCAATCAAATCGCTTTGCCGCCCGCTCCCGGCAGTGAAACACCGTCTCCGCCGCCGCCATTGCCGCAGGATGGCCGCCGCGTCCCGGATTGGCACAGGTGCGCGCTGCCTCCACCATAGCCTGCGTCACCTCCGGCGGCTTGGGAAAGGAGGTGGCGCCATTGTCCAGATAGATCATAGCTCCCGCAGTGTCCCGCCGACGGTCTGATAGACCTTGCGGTAGGGCACGCCCTCCTTTTCCAGCAGCGCCTGCGCTCGCTGTCTGTCCTGCGCACGCAGCGTCAGGCTGTAGCCGCAGCCCCGCTGCTCCAAGTTTTTCTGCGTTCGGGTAAGCGCACACCCGATTCCCGCTTTACGCAGCACGCCTTCCCCCCGCTGGGCAAATGTTACCGAGCGGAACGTGACAATCACATCGTTCATAGCGATCCCTCCCGCATTCACTTTATGCCCGGCGGGTCGAAAAAGTGCGAAGTGCGTCCGGCATTGCCGCCTCCTTCTATCATTTTCTCGGCTTTTCGCAGCCTTTTCCATTGAAGTTTATTGCCGCATCCCCTATAATATAAGCGACTACTTCCCAAGGAGGTTCATTATGGAACATTCCAGCCCTCTGCTGAAAAACGAGAAAAGCCCCCGCAAATTCATTACCATCGGCGAGATCATGCTTCGCCTCACCCCGCCTGACTATGCCAAAATTCGCATGGCCACCAGCTTTGAGGCCAGCTACGGCGGCAGCGAGGCCAATATAGCATTGGCGCTGGCCAACCTGGGGGTAGACAGCACCTTCTTCTCCGTAGTCCCCAACAACAGCCTGGGCAAAAGCGCTATCCGAATGCTCCGCAGCAACGACGTGCACTGTGCCCCGGTGATCCTCGCCACCCCGGAGGAAACGCCCTCCCACCGGCTGGGTACTTACTACCTGGAAACCGGCTACGGCATCCGCGCCAGCAAAGTGACCTATGACCGCAAGCACAGCGCCATTACCGAGTATGATTTGACCCAGGTAGACCTGGAGGCACTGCTTACCGGCTACGACTGGCTGCACCTGTCCGGTATCACGCCGGCGTTGTCCCCTTCCTGCGCGTGGTTCATCCTGGAAGCGCTGAAAACCGCCAAGCGCCTGGGGCTGACCGTCAGCTTTGACGGCAACTTCCGCAGCAGCTTGTGGAGTTGGGAGGAAGCCCGGGACTACTGCACCCAATGCCTGCCTTATGTAGACGTGCTGCTGGGCATCGAGCCATATCATCTATGGAAAGACGAAAAGGATCCCAGCAAAGGAGACTGGAAGGACGGCGTCCCCATGCAGCCCAGCTATGAGCAGCAGAATGAGATTTTCCAGCGCTTTCTGGTTCGCTATCCGAATCTGAAGTGCATCGCCCGCCACGTGCGCTATGCCCACTCCGGGTCGGAGAACAGTCTGAAGGCTTTTATGTGGTATGAGGGGCACACCTTTGAGAGCAAATTATTCACTTTCAACATTTTGGATCGCGTGGGCGGCGGCGACGCTTTCGCCAGCGGCCTGATTTATGCCATGCTCCACGGCTACAAGCCCATGGATATGGTCAATTTCGCTGTGGCCAGCTCCGCCATCAAGCACACCATCCATGGTGACGCCAACATCACCGACGATGTCCAGACCATCCGCGACCTGATGAATATGCATTATGACATCAAGCGGTAAAGAAAGAAGAAACGGAAACGATGTTCGCAGACGCCCACACCGCCATTTCCATAGCAATACCCCCTCCTGCAGTTATATTCTGCAAGAGGGGGCGCGTTTTACACTTTGGTTTACTACGTCGCGTGCTAATCAAAAATTTCGTTTGGGGTTTGCGGTAAGACCCAGGATATAATCCACAGAAACCTCATAAAGCTGAGAAAGCCGGATCAAAACCTCCGTGGGAATATCCCGCTGCCCCAGTTCATAATTGCTGTACACCTGCTGGGAGCAGTGGAGGTACTCCGCCACCTGCCGCTGCTTATAATCATGATCCTCCCGCAGGTCGCGAATACGCCGGTACATTCCATCACCCCGTTCTTAGCATACCATACCGCAAATTATTGTATTGACATTTACCGCAAAATGCAGTATTCTGTCTATAGATTATGCGGCAATGAAAAATAGATACCAGCCGAGGTAGAAAATGAAACCGAGAATTACAAAACTATGCAAAATATCCGTACTGTTGTGCCTGGTGTGTATGCTTGCAGGGTGCGAAGCATCCACGTGGCGGCTCCCATGGGCAGTCCCTCCGGCGCTCCCGGCCGTGGAGGAAATTGAAAAGAAATACCGTGCGGGAGTCTACGATTTTGCCCAGGCAGAGCAGGCACTGGAAGATATGGCGCGCCGGCAAGCCAAGCTGGCAGAGCAGGCGGAGCAGGCGCTTGCCACATTCCGGCGGGAGCACTTGGAGGAATACCGCGCTTCCCTGGAAGCGGAAGCCGCAGCGTGTCTCCGTTCCGGCGCGTATGCCCGCGCTATGGAAATTCTGGAAGCGCTGCTGGCGCTGCCGCAACAATAAAAACCGATGGGAAAATCCCATCGGTTTTTTACATACGACCGGGTCTGTAAGCCGGGTTCTGTCTTGACAGCCATCTATCTAGCCCCAAAATTGCTTCTGGGATCAAGCCGCCTCCCTGGGACGGCCGGGCAGGCCATATGTCCCTCCACGGCGTTGCTCCGGATAGAGTTTACATCGTAGAACCCATGTTTCCATGGGCCGGGTGCGCTCTTACCGCACCTTTTCACCCTTGCCGCCCATGGGCGGCGGTATCTCTCTGTTGCACTTGTCCTGGGGTCACCCCCGGCGGGCGTTACCCGTTATCCTTGCCCTGTGGAGCCCGGACTTTCCTCACAGCCAGGCCTTTCGCCCTGGCTGCGCGGCTGTCCGACCTGGTCGCGCTCCTATTGTAGCGTAGAAAAAAGAAATTGTCAAAGCTTTTCTCTTCTCTTGCAAACTTCCCGGAAAGGCGTTATACTGTGTATGGCAGGAAATGCCAAAGAAGCAATCCATTTAGGAGCTATCAATATGGAATCCATGATCATAGACTTAACTTTCCCTGCTCAGCCGAAGGCATTTCAGACCGAGCTGATTCAAGCGGCGCTGGATCAGTGCCGCCAGGGCGGCGGTATCGTGCGTCTTGGCGCGGGCGACTGGCACATCGCCAGCCTGCGGCTTTACTCCAACACCACCCTGTTCCTATCCTCCGGCGCGCATCTGATCGCCAGCGAAAACTGGCAGGACTACGCCGATTTCCAGGTTCCCACCACGCTGGGCTATCTGAAAAGCCCCTTTTTACAGCAGGAGTGGCGGCTGCCGGAGCACTATGTTCATTCCCCCATCACCGCCATTGACGCGGAAAATGTGACCATCGAGGGAGAGGCAGGCTGCTGGATCGATGGGGTCGACTGCTATGACCCCGGCGGCGAGGAGGGCTTCCGTGGCCCCATGGGTATGGTGTTCTGCCGCTGCCGGGGTGTCACCCTCCGGGGCTATACCTACAAAAACGCCGCCAACTGGTGTCATCAGCTGGACTCTTGCCAGAATGTGGTAATGGAAAACGTCACCGTTCTGGGCGGGCATGATGGCATCAATATTCATCACTGCTGCAATGTGCGCATTGAAAACTGCGACTTTCAGACCGGGGACGACTGCGTAGCGGGCTATGACGCGGAGAATATCGTGGTACGCGGCTGCCGCCTGAATACGGCCTGCAATGCTTTCCGGCTGGGCGGCCGAAACCTGCTGGTGGAGGACTGCTGCTTCTGGGGGCCTGCCAAATATCCCCACCGCTCCTCCGGACGGCACAATACTCTGTTCGCCTTCGCCTATTATGCCATGCACTACGATACCTGCCGCTTTGACAGCGAGCACTGGCTTATCCGCCGGTGTACCTTCCAGGGAATCGACAACCTGATCTACTACAATTATGGCAACGACTGGAACCACTCCGCCAGGCCGCTGCGGGATATCACTTTGGAGGATGTGGAAATTCGCGGCCTGTTGAACGCACCCATTGTCAAGACGCAGCCGGAGTACCCCATCGCCGTGACCCTGCGCCGGGTAAGCTGGGACTGGCAGGGGCAGATTCCCGCGCCGCTGCTGCATACCAGCCCCGGTGTAGCGCTGGCGCTGGAAAACACGCAAATTCGGGGGCTGAATGCCTGAAAGGGGAAATCACTATGGCAAACGAACGCTTGGATGCTCTGCTGAACCAGTGGCAGGGAAAACGTCTCGTCGTGCTGGGGCTGGGGGTAAGCAACCGCCCCCTGGTACGGCTGCTGCTGGAAGCAGGCTGTACGGTGGTGGGCTGTGACCGCACTCCTCGGGAAAAGCTGGACAGCGAAGTATTGGCGTTGGAGGCTCTCGGCTGCCATCTTCAGGTGGGAGAGAATTATCTCCAAGACCTGGCAGCGGATGTGGTATTCCGTACGCCGGGGATGCACCCCGGAAATCCCGCCCTGGAAGCCCTGCGCCGGCAGGGTGCGGAGATCACCAGCGAGATGGAGGTCTTTTTTGAGGTCTGTCCCTGCCGCCGCATTGCCGTCACCGGTTCGGACGGGAAAACCACCACCACCACGCTGATCTCCGAAATGCTGAAGGCTGCCGGAAAAACCGTCTGGCTGGGGGGCAATATCGGCACGCCTCTGCTGTCCCAATGTGGGGAAATGCAGCCGGAGGATTTCGCGGTGGTGGAGTTGAGTTCTTTCCAGCTGATGGATATGCGCCGAAGCCCGGAGGTGGCGGTCATCACCAATCTGGCACCCAACCATCTGGATGTGCACAAGGATATGGAAGAATATGTGGAGGCAAAAAAGAACATCTTTCGCTTTCAGGACAGTCAGGGCGTGCTCATTGTCAACCACGACAATGCCATCACCGACAGCCTGACAGGCCGCGGCAAAACTCTGAAATTTTCCCGCCGGGAACCCACCAACGGCGTCTGGCTGGAAGACGGCTGGATCATGCGCCATGGCCAGCCGATTCTGGCGGCAGCGGATATTCTGCTCCCCGGGACGCACAATATTGAAAACTATATGGCCGCCATCCTGGCGGTGGAGGGTCTGGCGGAGGACAGCGCCATCCGCCAGGTAGCCAAGACCTTTGGCGGCGTGGAGCATCGCATTGAACTGGTGCGCGTCAAGAACGGGGTGCGGTTCTACAACGACTCCATTGCCTCCTCCCCCAGCCGCACCATTGCTGGGCTGCACAGTTTCCCGGAAAAGGTGCTTCTCATCGCCGGAGGATATGACAAACACATCCCCTACGATGCGCTGGGGCCGGAGATCTGCCGCCATGTTTCCAAGCTGTTTTTGGGTGGCACCACCGGCTCTGCCATCCGGTCTGCCGTGGAAGCCTGCCCGGAATATGCCCCCGGCCAACCGGAAATCCTGGATTGCGGAGATTTTGCCAGCGCCGTCCGTGCTGCGGCCGCAGCGGCGCAGCCGGGTGATGTGGTTCTGATGAGTCCCGCCAGCGCCGCTTTCGATCAGTTCAAGAACTTTATGGAGCGGGGTAATTATTTCAAAAAACTGGTAATGGAGCTGTGCGTATGAAACTGACGGATGTGAGCCGAGCACTTCGCAGGCTGCGCTGGAAAAAACGGTGCAGCGCGGTGATTGTCGCGGCGGGTACGGCCTCTCGAATGCAGGGCATCGATAAAATTATGGAACCGCTGGGAGGCATCCCGGTGATTCTGCGAACAGTCCAGGCTTTTCAGAACTGCCAGGAGATTCAGAAAATCGTGATAGTCACCCGGGAAGCGCTGATTCTGCCCATCAGCGAATTGTGCCGGGATTGTGATAAAGTGCAGGCCGTGGTAGCTGGCGGCGCTTCCCGGCAGGAATCGGTGGAGCGGGGGCTGGCGGCGCTGAAAGGACAGGCCGAGTTGGTGGCCATTCAAGACGGCGCACGTCCCTTAGTGACTCCGGCGCTGATTGCCCGGGTGGTATTCGCCGCTCAGCGTTACGGAGCAGCCATTCCCGCCATTCCTGTTAAGGATACCATCAAAATCGCCAAAAACACGCTTGTGACCGCTACTCCAGACCGTAAAAAACTGCAGGCAGTTCAAACCCCCCAGGTCTTCGACTATGATTTGCTGCGGGGCGCACTGGCACAGGCAAAAAAGGATCATGCCGTGGTGACGGACGACGCCTCCGCAGTCGAGCGGCTGGGTATGGCCGTAAAAATTGTGGAAGGCGCGGAGGAAAACATTAAGATCACTACCCCCTTGGATTTGGAAATTGCACAGCGGTATTTGGAGGAACAATTATGAGAATCGGCCATGGATATGATGTACACAAACTGGTTGTCAGCCGGGATTTGATTCTGGGCGGTATGCGGATCGCTTATGAAAAAGGTCTGGACGGCCATTCCGACGCAGATGTACTCACCCATGCGGTGATGGACGCCCTGCTAGGGGCTGCCGGCATGGGGGACATTGGGCGGCTTTTCCCGGACAGCGATCCCCAGTACAAAGGGATCTCCTCCCTGAAGCTGCTGAAGTCCGTGGGGGAAAAAATTCGCGCCGCCGGGTTCACCGTGGGAAACATTGATGTAACCATGATCGCCCAGCGCCCCAAGCTCAAGGACTATATTCCCCAGATGGAGGCTAATCTGGCAGTAATCCTGGGCATAGATGTGCGCCGGATCAGCATCAAGGCCACCACGGAGGAGCATCTGGGCTTCACCGGGGAGGGATTAGGTATGTCCTGCCATGCGGTTTGCCTGCTGGAAGAAAACCGCTGAACCCTGCAAAACAGGAAAAAGCCGCCGTCCTGGGGACGGCGGCTTTTTAGATAGTCGTTTGATCTCCTGTAAGCGCAGTCAGAACCAGCGGCTTCACTGATCCTATGCTGGTCTATTGCTGGCCTGCGCTGTGCAAGATATACGGATGATTCGCCAATGGCGCATTATTTACTGACTGCCGCCCTACTGCCCCGCGGAATGCGCGGGTGTGGCGGTCAATCCCTCAAAGCGCTTGGCCGCATTTTTCTGATTTTGGAGCGTTTCTTTTTCAAAATTGAAATGGGCGGGAAACCATTTTCTGGATTTCCCACCTTGAGTCCTCTTTCGCAAAGGAACCTGTCAGCGCCCAGCGCATTTAGGCGCTGATTGCCCGAACCGTTGACTGGCTGGACTGGCTTAGCTATTGCGGCTAATATACATTGATTTTACCTGCATTAAAAACTACGCATAGTCCTATGCTTCTTCATCAGTAAGGTTCCTTCTTTTGGATTGGCCATATCCTGCGCAGCCTTTGCTTTAAGTAGCGCTTTTTATATGCTCCCCAGTCAGCGCCGGACTTCTCTTCGCAAAAAAGCCCCAGCCGTATGGCTGGGGCTTTTGTAGGGGAAATTACTCCACGATCTCGGTAACAACACCGGAACCCACGGTACGGCCACCCTCACGGATAGCGAACCGCAGACCCACCTCGATAGCGATGGGGGTGATCAGTTCCACGTTCATCACGATGTTATCGCCGGGCATGCACATCTCCACGCCCTCGGGCAGGGTGATGATACCGGTCACATCCGTGGTACGGAAGAAGAACTGGGGACGGTAGTTGCTGAAGAAGGGGGTATGACGGCCGCCTTCTTCCTTGGACAGCACGTACACCTGACCCTTGAACTTGGTCAGCGGGTGGATGGAGCCGGGCTTGCACAGAACCTGACCGCGCTCGATGTTCTTCTTATCGATACCGCGCAGCAGGGCGCCGATGTTGTCGCCGGCTTCCGCATAGTCCATCAGCTTGTGGAACATCTCAATGTCGGTGACGACGGTGCTCAGCTTGTCCTCACGCAGGCCAACGATTTCCACAGCCTCGTTCTTCTTCACGATGCCACGCTCCACACGGCCGGTAGCAACCGTACCACGGCCGGAGATGGTGAACACGTCTTCCACAGGCATCAGGAAGGGCTGGTCAGCCTTACGGTCAGGAGTGGGGATATAGTCGTCAACAGCGTCCATCAGCTCCTTGATGCAGGCATACTCGGGAGCGTTCACATCGTTGGACTCGGAGATCAGGGCGTTCAGCGCGGAACCACGGATGATGGGGGTGTCGTCGCCGGGGAACTCGTACTCGGTCAGAGTCTCGCGGATCTCCATCTCCACCAGCTCCAGCAGCTCCTCGTCGTCCACCAGGTCAGCCTTGTTCATGAACACCACGATATAGGGCACACCCACCTGGCGAGCCAGCAGCAGGTGCTCCTTGGTCTGAGCCATGGGGCCGTCGGTAGCGGCGATAACCAGGATCGCGCCGTCCATCTGCGCAGCG
>DVKX01000031.1 GCA_018715805.1 Candidatus Faecousia intestinigallinarum
CCCTGTAAACAAGGGGAGTAAGCGCTTAGCAACAGCCCGCACACCCACAGGAGGAACAGCGTTGCCGATTTGTCTGCGTACTTCCGTGACGCTGCCTTCAAAAATAAAATCGTCAGGGAAAGACTGCAGCCGTGCACGCTCTCTGTTAGTCAGAGGACGGGGCTCAGGATAGTGATATCCCCATGTCCCGCCGCCACCAGCAGCAATAATTGTCTTAGCTGGCTCATCTCTCTTGATTCTGCGGTAAACATGGCTAATCATGCCCTTAACATACAGTGGATTATCCTTTGGAATATCCGTGAAGTTGCCGCCCTCGGGAATTAGTTCAAGAACCTTCCGTGTCTTTTCCTTGATGTTGATATGCTCGTTATTAGTAGGAACCTTTTCAACACCCTCCAGCGCTTCGCCTGCTGTCACATAAGGAAGTGTACCGTTCGGGCCATGAGAAGGCTTGGGATGAACAAAGTCAAATCCCGTATCAATTCTGACACCAACAAAGAGGACACGCTCTCTGAACTGTGGTACGCCGTATTCCGCAAAGTTATACAGATGGGGCTTTACCACATAGCCGGGAGCGATGCTTTCGAAGTCTTTGATAATGGTGTCAATGGCCCTCCCGTTATTGGCCGTAATTAGCCCCTTAACATTCTCAGCAACAAACGCTTTCGGTTTCTTTGCATCAACAAATTCTGCAAAATGTCTGAACAGACCGCCACGGGTGCCGTTCAGACCGGGCTGTTTCCAGATAATAGAGAAGTCCTGACACGGAAAACCACCCAGAACAATGTCACATTCTGGGATGGTGGTGTCGGTGTAAGGATCTATCTTGGTAATATCCTTATAGTGAATAACATCGCCGAAATTGGCGGCAAAGGATTTGCACGCCCATTCTGCAAAATCGTTAGCCCATATTGTTTCATATCCTTCCATGTGAAAGCCATAGTCAAGGCCTCCACAGCCGGAAAAGATAGAAACAATTCTCGGCTTTCTTAAAGTCTCATTGGTATTTCCCACTTTTAGTACCCTCCATTAGAATCCTTTACATGAAGGTGTACTTTTTTGTAGGAGATTTAGATAACTTGTAGTTGTTTGCCTAATAGCGAAAAAGGAATTTTACTGATAGACTTTTTCTGTTAAAAGAGGTATAATAAAAATATTGTGGAAAGGTGTATCTATTTACAGGAAAGTACACATTCCTGTAAAAACACCCCCTTTACAACAACTTGGCTTTTTCGTAAATCTCTGCCCGGTAACGGAAGGTAGCAAGGGGCATCCCACATTCCTTTGCTGCTGCCGTCCCGGTGATTTCTCCCATTTTCCAACGCTGGTAAACGGAGTGGAAATTCTCGGGTAGCGGTTTGGGCGGCCGCCCAAACCGAATGCCCTTGGCTTTTGCCGCAGCAATACCCTCAGCCTGCCGCTGCCGGATGTTGGTGCGCTCGTTCTCTGCCACAAAAGACAGCACTTGCAGCACAATGTCGCTGAGGAAAGTTCCCAGTAAATCCTTGCCTCTCCGTGTATCCAGAAGCGGCATATCCAGAACCACAATGTCAATGCCTTTTTCCTTTGTGAGAAAGCGCCATTGCTCCAATATTTCGGCGTAATTGCGTCCCAGACGGTCAATGCTCTTGATATAGAGCAGATCGTCTTTTTTTATTTTTCGCAGCAGTTTCTTATACTGCGGACGCTCGAAATCCTTGCCGGATTGCTTGTCGATATAAACATTTCTCTCAGGTACGCCCACTTCCCGGAGGGCAATGACTTGGCGATTTTCATTTTGCTCTCTGGTGGAAACACGGATGTACCCATAAATTTTCTGCTCGATCTTATTTCCTCCGTTTCTGCCACACAATGTCATACCCCAGCACATCTGCCAGCTCCACCGCTTCGCCATAGCGTAAAGAACCGCGCTTTAATTTCCCGGACAGGTTGGGGACGCTGCTGCTCCATCCGTATTCGTCAGCCAAAACCTCCACTACCTCGCTCATGGTCATGCCAGCCCTGACAATGTAGGCTTTGATCTCGTTCCTGTAATTCTCATGATCGCTCATAAAAAGTCCTCCTGTTTTGTTTGCTCTGCGGCGAACAAAATCTATTCCGTGATAAACTCCATTTGCTGCAAAGCTTTGTTTTGCTAAAACTCAATTTCAAACTGGAATTTTTGCTTGTGATGCCCTGTTCACAGCCCCCGCTTTTCCGTTTTGCTGGTTTGTGCGAAATCAAGTAAAACAGCGAATATCCACACAGAACGCTGTACTGTGTACGCTGTGCGGTGCAACGCTTTTTGGTGTGGGTAGCAATACTAAAATTGCAGTTTGTTCGCTGATTTCACATGGATTGATTTTTGCCTGCGTTTTTAAGCGCCGTTTTTCCCGAATGCCGTTCCTGCCCGGGAATCTCACCCCAGCGTTTTGTTCTCTTTGGTACGCTCATGTCGTGGCGATACTTCGCCGGAGAACATATCCCATTCGGACGATCATGTACTTTTCAAGCTACGGAGTCTTGCGACAAGTACATTTTAGCGAAAAAACATGACCATTCCCGTATATCCAAAAGGATGGAAAAGGCTCTGAAAAAGCAGCAATTTCCACGCTTATGGACAAGCTGTGTTATAATAAAAGAAATGGAGCAGCGGGGAGGCTTGGCATGAATACGACCTTAACGATTCAGGAAAAATTGAAGGATTTGCGGGTGGAGCACGGACTTACCTTGGAGCAACTGGCCGACCAGACCGGGCTTTCCAAATCTGCGCTCGGCAAATACGAGAATGATGATTATAAGGACATAAGCCCTTTTGCCATCGTCACACTGGCAAAGTTTTATCATGTGACTACGGATTATCTGTTAGGGGTGTCAGAACAAAAAAATCACTCAGACACAGAGCTGAGTGCCCTGCACCTGAGTGATGATGCGATTGATGTTCTGAAAGCCGGGAAATTCAACCCCCGGCTGCTGTCGGAAATTATCAGTCACCATGATTTTCAGAAAATGATGCTGGATGCGGAGATTTATGTGGATCGGATCGCTGATATGCGGATTAGCGATATGAACGCTGTACTGCAAGCCGTTCGTCAAATGGTACTGATGCAGCAGGGAGAAACGGAAAATGATCTGTATCTGCGGACACTGGAACTTGCACAAATACAAGAGGACGAGTATTTTTGCCATGTTATTTCTGACGATTTGAAACTGATCCTTCGGGATATTCGGGAAGCCCATCAAAATGATGCAACCACTGCGGACAGCCATTCTCTGGCGCTGGATGTGCAAAAGAGTTTGCAGGAAGCCACGAACTACAAAGGCAGCAATGCAGAAAAGCAGGCCCGCATTTTCCTCGCAACCTTTGGTATTGACTATGATGCGATCACGATGGAGCAGTTTGTAAATCTAATAGAGGTTTTGAAACTGTCCAAACACCTGAAACCCTCTATTAACCAACGAGGGAAAACCAATATGACCCACGGAAAAGGGAAAAGAAAACGCAAATAGGCAAAAAAATATGCTGGACACGGTTAAAATCAACCATGTCCAGCATATTTCATTTACCCAATCCCGTCTGACAGATGCCGTAAGTGTAATTTTGAGTGAATTACTTTCTTACGAGCACCCGTCTAAGCAAGCGGGCGATTTTTCTTTTTGATTATCCTGCCAGATAGTAGGCAATCAGCAGTCCTACAGACAGCGCCAGGTATCCCAATCCCACCTGCAAGCTGCCATTCGCGCTCCGGCGTGCCTTGGCTTTCCGCTCTCGGTACTCCGTAAAGGTTTCCTCCCGGGCGTTCCCGATGCTGGCGCCCGGGACATGGATATGAAACACTGTTTTCAGGCTGTAGGCAGCCATGTCAAAAGTGCCTTTGTTCCGGCAAAATACCAAGCCGCCATACCCAATAAGCATCACTGCCGCTGCAAAAGCGCCGTCGCACAGCCGCTGGAGTATATTATCCGTTCCCTGGCTGTTGGCCAGAAACACCGCAGCGCCAATGAGGAGCCCGACACCCAGGTTGATGAGATAAGACTTGCGTTTCGGGGTCATGTTACTTCAGTTCCTGCTGGTAGCGGGCGAACTCCGCGTCGTTGCACTGGACGAAGTGACCCGGGGTGATCTCCCGGAAACTGGGCTTGTCTACGGAGTAGTCGTGCTCCACCAGGGGATTGTAGGTAATCCGCTGGCGCTGCTTCTCATAGATGGGGTCAGGCAGCGGGATGGCGGAGAGCAGGGACTTGGTATAAGGATGCAGCGGATGGGCAAAAAGTTCGTCGGAGGTAGCCAGCTCCACCATCTTGCCGAAATACATCACGCCAATGCGGTCGGAGAAATACTTCACCACAGACAGATCATGGGCGATGAAAAGAATGGTCAGGCCGAATTTCTGCCGCAGTTCATTGAGCAGGTTGATGACCTGCGCCTGCACGGATACGTCCAGAGCGGACACCGGCTCGTCGGCGATGATGAGATCCGGGTTCATGATGACCGAACGCGCTACGCCGATACGCTGCCGCTGGCCGCCGGAAAACTCGTGGGGATAGCGGCTGGCGTGCTCCCGCACCAGACCCACCAGCTCCAGCATTTCGTGTACCTTCTGGTCAATAACGGCGTTGTCCTTCTCCCCCTGGATCACCAAGCCCTCGGCAATGATCTCGCGGACAGTCATACGGGGATCCAGCGAGGCAATCGGATCCTGGAAGATCATCTGGATCTGGGTAACCAGCTTGGTGTTCCGCGCCTTGCGCAGCTCGTTTTTGTACTCCGCGTTCAGCTTCGCTTTCTCGGAGGCGTCGGCCTTTTCCAACAGCGCCTCATACTTTTTCTTCACCGCGGCCACCTGCTGCCGGGCATACTCCTTGTCGCAGTTCTTCTGATCGCTGATGGCGGCCTTCATCTGGGCTTTCTGCTCGGCTACCGTCTTTTCCATCTCCGCCTTCAGCTTCTCCGCGTCGGTGGGGTTGGCCTTCACAGCCGCCTTGTAGTCCTCCTGCGCCTTCTTGATGGCCTCCTGGTAGGAGCGTTTGCCCGCAGCAATGCGGATGCCCTTGAAGATCACGTTGCCGGAGGTGATGTTGTACAGCTTGATGATAGAGCGGCCGGTGGTGGTTTTGCCGCAGCCGGATTCTCCCACCAGGCCGAAGACCTCTCCCTTCTTAATATCGAAGCTGACGTCATCCACGGCCTTCAGCTCTCCGCCCTCCATCTTGAAGTACTGGCAAAGGTGCTCGACCTTCAGCAAAGTTTCCTGATTATTCTGCATTTCCAGTCCTCCTCTTGCTTTCCATTCTGGCGATCCGATCCTGGATCACCTTGGGAGGATCGATCTTCGGTGCGTCCGGGTGCAGCAGCCATGTGGCAGCGAAATGGGTATCGCTGATCTGGAACATAGGCGGCTGCCGCTCAAAGTCGATCTGCATGGCATATTTGTTACGGGGCGCAAAGGCGTCGCCTACCGGCGGATAGATCATATTGGGCGGGGTGCCGGGGATGGCCTCCAGCTTCTCGTTGGTATCCAGATCGGGCATGGAGGAAAGCAGTGCCCAGGTGTAGGGGTGCGCGGCATGATAGAAAAGATCCTCCGCAGTGCCGTATTCTACGATCTTACCGGCATACATCACCGCCACCCGGTCGGCCATATTGGCCACTACACCCAGGTCATGGGTGATAAAAATGACGGAGAGCTGGCGCTCGGCCTTCAGCTTGTTGATCAGCTCCAGGATCTGCGACTGGATGGTAACGTCCAGCGCCGTGGTAGGCTCATCGCAGATCAGGATGTCCGGGTTGGCCGCCAAAGCGATGGCAATGACGATGCGCTGACGCATACCGCCGGAGAACTCAAAGGGATACTGGTTATAGCGCTTGTGCGGCTCTGCGATGCCCACCTCGTCCATCAGCTTGATGGCGCGGCTCTTGGCAATGCGCCGGGTAACCTTCGCCACCACGCCGGAGGCATTGGTCATCAGATAGTCGATGGCAGCCAGCGCCTGGGCGTTGTAGTCCCGGTCATTCCGGCTCTGCAGCAGCTCTTGGTAATGCTCCATCTGCCGCTGGAGCAGATGCGCGATATTGCTCTTTACCAATTCCAGATCGGTAACGGCGGCGGCAGCTACCTCCCAGTCGGGATTCTTGCCCCGGGCGACCAGGCGGTCATGCTTCTTTTTATCCTGCTCATAAACCTTCACGGCCTTTTCATTGGCGCGGATAGCCTTGAAATAAATATCCAGTTCGCTCTTCAGGCTGGGCGAGAAGGTGTAGGTCAGGCTGTCTTTCACAATGTTCAGCGGATCAATGGTAGCCTTTACGGCAGCATCCAGGGTCTTATACGTCTCCTGGCATGCCTTCTTATCCAGGGTTTCTTTGGCAAATACGGGCAGCGCCTGCTCCATGGCCTTCACGGCCAGCTCCATATTGGCGTAGGATTTCTCCGCCGTATACCGCAGCGCCGCTCTGGCGTTGTCCATAAACTCCAGCATGAATTCCTTATCCAGATATTCCTTCAGGTAGGCGTTCAGCTCCTCCACAGGCATATCCGGCAGGGGCTTTCCGCTGAAGGTGATATAGTAGCCCATACGGAAGAAATTGGGCACCGGCTGCGCCACGGCCTCCTGCAGAATGTCCCGCAGCTGGTAGAGCGCTTGCAGCAGCGCCTGGTAATCCCGGGTCTTTTTCGCCTTGCTCCAGAGATCCCGGATGCTGTCCGCCAGGGGCTTGATCCGCTGGGCATCCTTCTTCACCACATATTCGTTCACAGTGGCTTTCGCCTGGGTAACGATATCGCCCAACCGGTCGGTAAAATCTTTCGTGGAGTTTTTCTCCAGCTGGAACGTCAGATCCTGAATATCCTCCAGCGTCTCCACAGCCGCCTCGTGGGCAGTGTTATAGGCGGACTCCAGCTCAATGTGCTTAAATTCAAACTTATCAAAGTTCTTGCACATGGCGGTAAGCTTTTCCGCCTTGGCCTTATCGTTTTCCGCCAGCGCCGCCACCATGGCGGTATTCAGGCTCTTCAAATAGGTGTTGAAATTCAGCTTGCTCTCCCGCTGCCGCGCCTTGCCCTTCAGGAGCATGGCCTCCGTCAGCTGGCGGCCGATTTTAACAATGGGGTTCAGGCTGGACATGGGATCCTGGAAGATCATGGCGATCTTGTCGCCGCGAATCTTATGGAAATCCTCTTCGGAAATCTTCAGCAGATCCTTGCCGTCATAGATGATCTCGCCGGATTCCGTAATGGCGTTGGCCGCCTGGATACCAAGGATCGCCTTGGAGGTGACCGATTTGCCCGAGCCGGACTCACCCACGATGGCCAGCGTCTCGCCCTTGTTCAAATCAAAGTCGATGCCCCGCACCGCCTGTACTTTGCCATTGGTGGTACGGAAGGAGATCCGAAGATCCCGCACTTGCAGTTTCGTTTCCATCAGTCGTCCTCCCCTCTGGTAGTCGGGTTAAAGGCGTCCCGCAGGCCGTTGCCAAACAGGTTAAAGGAGATCATCAGCAGACCCAGGAACAAGCTGGGCCACAGCAGCGTATGGGGCGCGGTGGTCACCGCGGCGTTGCCCTGGCTCAGCAGCGTGCCGATGGTGGTGCCCGCCAGATCCGTCAGGCTTACAATGCCCAGGTAGGTCATGGTAGTCTCCGAACGGATAACATTGGGGATGATCAGCGCGCAGCTGGTAATGATGGTGCCGATGGCGTTGGGGAAGATATGCTTAAACATCAGCCGGCCATCGGAAGCGCCCAAAGTCCGCGCCGCCATCACAAATTCCTGGCTCTTGAAGCGGTAGAACTGCTTCCGGGTCAGGGCGGCCATGCCGATCCAGCCTGTGAGCACGAAGGCAAACAGGAACGCGCCTACCACGCCTACTTTTGCGCTCATATGCAGCTGGAACAGGGTGGCCACCACCACAAAGGGAACGCCGGAGAGCACGTCCGCTACCCGATCCATGGCCATGTCCACATAACCGCCATAGTAGCCCTGGATAGCGCCGTAGATCGCGCCAATGCCCAGGTTGATAATGGAAACCACAATGGCGAAGATCAGGGAGAAGCGGGCGCCGATGCCCACGGCGGAGAACAGATCCTGTCCCAGCGTGGTGGTACCGAAAATATAGCTTGGCTCATGACCATTCAGGTACTGATAGTAATTATAGTAGCATACCCGCGCCTGAACAGCGCCGTCCTTCTTCACGGAGTAGATATAGCTGCCGTCGTCGCCGGCGATCCGCTGAGAATGATAGGGCGCGCCTTCGATGTCCGAACGGGTGGAATACATGGGGACAAAGTTGCCGTCATCATCCAGCACGGCAGCGCCCTTGCTGTCCACTTGATACCAGATATTGGGGTTATCGCTGATGCCCTCGATATCCTTTGGCTCCACATAGGGATAGATCACCTGGATGCCGGTCTCGTCCTGCCACGCCTGAATTTTCTCAAACTCCGCGTAGGAGAAGATGCGGTACACCACACCCAGCTCATAGTAGCGGTTCACCTTCAGGTCGTACACATTGCGCTCCACCATTTGGCCGCGGTATTTCACCAGGGTCGTGGTGGTCTTTACAATATCCAGCACCGGGTTCAGCCCGGTCTCGACGGCAATGCCGTTCCAATAATTCATGGAAGTCTCATTCTGGCTGCCGTGGATCTTGCTGCCGTCCATAATTCCCCAGCCCAACTCCGCGATTTCCGGAACATAGGCGGGATAATTGATATACAGCTTGTCCTTATCGTTGATATCATAGGGGGATACCAGCGGGGCGACAATGGCAAAAATCACCAGGAACAGCAGAATCCAAGCCGCCGCCACGGAGGACTTATTCTTGCGGAAGCGCAGCATGGCGTCCTGGAAAAAGCTGCGGGATTTCGTCTCCAGCTTCTTGTCATGGAGACGGGCGTCCATCTGGACAAATTCAAATTTTTCCGGCGGAATCCGCTCAAATTCGTTGTGATTGTTCATTTCTTCGACCCCATTCTGATACGCGGATCGATAAAGCCGTAGCTGATATCGACCACAAGGTTTGCCGCCAGACCGATGGCGGTATAGAAGCAGGTGGTCACCATAAAAATGGGATAATCCCGGGCGGCAATCGCGTCGATGGTGAGCCGACCCACGCCGGGAATGGAGAAAATCTTCTCGATAATCAGGCTGCCGGCCAAAATGCCCACAAATTCGCCAATAATGGCGGGAACCACCACCACAAAGCAGTTGCGCAGCGCATGGCGGATGGTCGCCTGCGCCTTGGTCAGACCTTTCGTACGCGCCAGGAGCATGAACTCGCTGGTGAGTACCTCGGTCAGCTCGGCGCGGGTGGTGCGGGTAAAGCCCGCGATCACACCGAAGGCAAGGCTCAGGATTGCCGGGAGCATACTTACAAACATCTCCGGACTGAACCAGTCGGTACCGGATTTCATTAGGAACGGCAGCCATCCCAGCTTATAGCTGAGCACATACTGAATGATGAAGGCATACACGAAGCTGGGCACAGAGATGACCACCATGGTCAGGGTAGAAATGGTGTAGTCCACCCAGGTATTTTTCTTCAGCGCAGCAAAGATGCCTAGTCCGATGCCCAGAGGGATACTGAACAAAATGGAATACAAGTTGACGATCACCGTGGCGGGCAGACGCTCCGCAAAGAGCTTCGCCACGTCCTGGCCGGAGAACAGCTGATCGCTGACGCCCCAGTCAAACTTGGTAAATACATTCTTCAGGAAAATTCCGAACTGCACCATGTACGGCTTATTATAGCCCATGGCTTCCCGGCGCATTTCAATGATCTCAGCGTGGGGGTCGCCGGCAGGCAGCACCGCAGGCGGCAGCATCCGAATGAGTACAAAGCACATGCAGGTGATGATTAAAAACACCAGCAGCATATAGAGGATTCTTTGCAGCGTATATTTGGCCATAAGCCATCCCTCCTGTTGACATGATATGCCTTCCGCGAAGAGGCGGACTTATAGGGAATGGTCTCGATCGCCGCAGATGCGTTCCGCTCTGAAGCGTCCCAGACCGTTCCCTATATTACGCGGATTAAAATAAGCTGACTGTAGCAGGGGTTTTTACGCCCCTGCTACAGTTGCGCCTTGGATTATTCTGCGGTCTTCCGGGCCTCAGCCTCCCGAAGCCGCGCTGTGGGGATCAGTGGCTTTGCTTAGTAAGCCAGCTCGCCGCCCTGCTCATTCACATAAGCAGCCCACTCAGCGTCGTCGTAGTTGTACTTCAAGTACGCGATACCGCCGTTGGCCAGCAGCGCGTTATACTCGTCGGTCACATAGTAGACCTGCTGGCTCAGCAGCTGCAGGCTGGAATCCTGCATCATGGGCAGGTAGTTGTAGGTCAGCAGGATCTGCTCTTCCAGACCAGCCAGGATGTCAAGACGAGTCTCCATATCCACCATGTCCGCGCCGAAGTTGTAGTCCACGCCGTCCACAGTGATCATGATGCCGTTCAGGCAGTCGGACCACTGCTTCAGGTTCATGGTCAGCTCGGTGCCGTCGATGGTCAAGGTCATATCCACCTTGGTGGCGTCGAACCAAGCGGCGTCATACTGGTAAGCGGGGTTCACATACAGGTCGGTGACGCCGTAGGGATCCATCCGGGAACCAGTCCAGCCAGCCAGCTGGGTGTCGGTCTGACCAGCCTTCAGCTTGTTGGACCACTCGTTGTCGTAGGGTCCGCCCTTGGTGAAGATGATCTTGCCCTCGAAAGGAGTGCCCTCGGCAACCTCGGCCACCTTCTCGTTCAGGTAGTCGATGGTCTTGGTCATGAAGTCGCTGTCAGAGGACATACCGTACTCGATGGTCACGGTCTGGTCGGAGATGCCGTCGCCGTCGTTGTCGGTGATGTAGCCCAGCTCCAGAGCCTCTTCAAAGGCCTGGGCGAAGAATTCCTTCGCCAGCTCGGGGTTGTAGCCGGTGATGGAATCCACAGCGGCGTCCAGATCCGCATACTGGCTCACGTCCACGCCATACACGTTGCACAGAGCCTGCTTGGCCTGATCCGTCTCGCGGTAGGTCAAACCGGTCTCAGGATCGCATACGTAGGTGTTGCCGATCAGGCCGAAAGCGCCGGAACGGGCGGGGGAAATGGTGGCCGCGAACAGGGCGCGGTCATAGGTCAGACCCATCGCGCGATGGAAGGAGGTCAGGGTCATGGTCTCCAGATCGGTAGTGGTCTGGTCGAAGTCAGCGGCCGCCTCGCGCTCCTCAATCGCATCCTTGTGGCCGTTCAGAATCATGAAGAAAATGGTGTCCGCAGGGATCTGGTGCACGAAGTCGGAGTTCCGATAGGTAGCGATATCATCGGAGCCCAGGCCGAAGGTCATCAGCTGACCCTTCAGGAACATCATCTTCTGGGTCGCGGATTCCGCAACCTGCTGGCAGTCCACAGCAGTGGTCTGGTACATATCGTAGGTCTGACCGTCGGTGGGATCCACGTAAACGTGCTTGCCGTCGGTGTAGCCGTACCAGTTCTCGTTCTTCTCAAAGCGCATGGCCTTGCCGGACTGGTAGGAAACCAGCTTGTAGGGGCCGTAGGAGCTGGTGGTCTCCACGCTGGTGTTGTAGGTGCTGGTCCATACGCCCTCGGCATCCTCGCTCAGGCAGGCGTCGTACAGATCGGTCTTGACCAGCCAAATGCTGGACAGGGCATAGTACAGGTTGAAGCCGGACAGCGCCTTGCCCAGAACCAGAGTGATCTGGTAGTCGCCGGACTTATACAGACCCACGTTCTCAAAGGGAACTTCGTCCCACTGCACGCCGTAGGCCAGGTAAGCATACAGGGTGGAGCCGTCGGTCTCGCCCCAAGCCTCATTGCCAGTGACCACGGTGGTCAGCATGGCCAGAGTCTCCTCGGTCAGGGGCGCCACGCCGTCCTTGGTCATCTGACCAACCAGCGCGTCCCAATCCGTCACGTCGAAGTACTCTTCGCCGTAAGCTTCCACATAGTCTTTCAGGGAGTCGCCGCCCAGCCAGTCATTGGCGTTGTCCAGATTGACGAACACCTTGTAGCCGTCGGCAGTGACATACTGGCCGTCCTCGCCAATGGTCATATCCTCAATGGCGTAGGGAGCCGCGGCAGCGCCGTTATCCTCGTAGACCATACGGCCGCTCTTGGCGTAAGCTTCCGCGTTGGCAATGCTGAAGGACCGTGCATACACGTCGGTAGCACGGTAGTTCAGCAGCTCCGGCCGCAGCAGACGCTCCATGGACTCCACGTAGTCGTCGGCAGTGATGGGGGTGCCGTCCTCCCAGCAAGCGTCGGGGTTCAGGTCGATGGTATAGGCATAGCCCTTCGTGGCGGACTCAGGAATGTTGAACTCCGGATGCTCCGCCTTCACCTGCTCGGTGACGTCCACGGGCATGGAAGCAGCCATCTCCGGAACGACCACATAGGTGGTGAAGGGATCATAGCCCTCGGCAGTGTTGTTCACATTGTCGTTGAAGAAGAAGTTGTACAGGCCTTTGCGCAGGAAGTCTGCGGGATAGGCGTCATCGTTGACCTGGTAGGTGTGGGGATTCCAGTTAGAAGCCAAAGTACTAACAGCATCCCGGTAGGTGTACTCGCCGGCCTCGCCGGTCAGTGCCGGCACGGTGGGCTCGGTCGCGTCGCTGCTGGGGGTGGTGGAGGAAGGCTCCGTATTATTGGTGGGCTCAGTAGCAGCGGGAGCACAGCCAGCGAATACGGAAAGAACCATCAGCACAGCCAGAAGCAGAGCAAGCGTCTTTTTCATTTCGTTACCTCCTTGAAATTCTCCTATATAACGGGGCCACGCCCGGTACATAGACATATGTCCGGCGGCTTTCGCCGCAGCCGGTCGTCCCGGCAGAAAGCAATGCAGGAAGCCGGGTGGGAACTTTCATTTTCCCCACGATTCGCCATGCTCCGGCATTAGCTTTTGCATATTTTAGCACAGAGAAATTCACTTTGACAAGTCTTATTTGGCCTTTTTTTGAATAATTCACTATTTCACCAAAAGCCATCTGCCCACGGCGGGCGTTCTTGTGTATTTTACAAGCGTGCAAAAAACAAAAAGCGGCATTTGTCTCCAACGCAAGGACGTTCCCACTGTATTTCGTCAGAAGCCTCCAGTCCGCGTACAAAAAACACATACTCGGATCCGCCCGCCCCCGCAAAGCCATCGGCATTTTGACGGAGCTTTTTCCCCGCGCCGCCCGAACGCTTCTTTTGGAAGCGCCCGGGAATTCCTCCATAGGGGGACGCGCCCAGAGAAAGCGCCGGCCTCCCTGCCCTCCCGGTTTTATATATTTCACCGCTGGGAAAATAGACCATCCGGCGCACCGCAGGATACGGCGGGAATCCTCGCCTGTGAATTCCGGACTTGGATTTATATTTTTGCGTGCCCCTCTTGACCCCGCCGCAGCGCTAGGCTATAATTGGGAAAATTCAAGTGGAATCCACAGAGCACGGAGGCAATCTATGGCGACACTTCTGCTGGTTGTGATCTATATTGCGTTCATCGGGCTGGGTATCCCCGATTCCCTGTTCGGCACGGCTTGGCCTGCTATTTACCAGGATTTCGGCGCGCCCGTATATCTGGGCAGCATCGTTTCCGCCCTGGTTTCGGGCGGCACCATTCTGTGCAGCTTTTTCTCTGCGCGGATCATTAAGCGATTCGGCACCGCCGCTGTTTCTTTGGTCAGCACGGCGATTACCGCCGCCGCCCTGCTGGGCTTCCGGTTCGCCCCCAATGTTTACTGGATGTTCCTGTTTGCCCTTCCTCTGGGCGTCGGCGCGGGCGCCATTGATACGGCGCTGAACAACTATGTCGCGCTGCACTACAAAGCGGTGCATATGAATTTTCTGCACTGCTTTTTCGGCATCGGCGTCACCGTCGGCCCCTTCTTCCTCAGCTTCGCCCTTTCTGGGGACGCCGGGTGGCGGGGCGGCTACGCGATCAATTCCTACATCCAAATCGGCATTGCCCTGATCCTGCTTTTGTCTCTGCCTCTTTGGAAGAAAGCCGGCCATCGCTCCAGTACCGGGGAAGCGGAGCAGGAAGTGGTCGGGTTTTCCAAGCTGATAAAGCAGCGCAAGGTGCGGTGCGCCTGTCTGATGTTTTTGACCTCCTGCGGCATTGAAGTGACCAGCGGGATGTGGGGCAGTACCTTTCTGGTGGAAACAAAGGGGCTGGACGCCGCTGCTGCCGCCGGATTCATGACTCTGTATTATTTTGGCATCGCGTTTGGAAGATTCCTATCCGGCTTGCTTTCCGGGCGGATCCGCCCTTTGCGGATGGTGGAGATCGGTCAGGCTTTAGTGGGCGCGGCAATCTTTCTGCTGTTCCTTCCGCTCCCCAGTACAGCGTCCGGTTTGGTACTGTTCCTGATCGGCTGCGGCATTGGCCCGCTGTTCCCGAATTTGCTGTATAATACCCCCTACGCCTTTGGAAAGAAGCTGTCCGCTTCCGTGATCGCCGTGCAAATGACGGCTTCTTATGTGGGAATTTTGGGCGCACCGTTTCTATTTGGCGTGTTGGCGCAGAACATTTCCGCCGGTTTATTTCCCATTTATCTGGCCATGATCTTTTTGCTGATGATGGCCGCGTCCCTTCTCTTTCAGCGCCAGCAAAAAAGTTCCGCTTCCGCCACGTGAATGTTTCGGGCAGCCTGTCCGATGCATCGCCGTCCATTGGGGAAGAAAAATACGGTGAGGATGAAAACATCCTCACCGTATTCTTATTTCACCATGAATCCGCGGCCGGACTTACTTCTGCTTGATCGCAGCCTGGGCGGCGGCCAGACGGGCGATGGGCACCCGGAAGGGGGAGCAGGACACATAGTCCAGGCCGATGTTATGGCAGAACTCCACACTGGAGGGATCGCCGCCGTGCTCGCCGCAGATGCCGCAGTGCAGGCTCGGGCGGGCAGCGCGACCCAGCTTCACAGCCGTCTTCATCATCCGACCCACGCCGTGGGTATCCAGGCGGCTGAAGGGATCGGACTCATAAATCTTGTTGGCGTAGTAGGCGGGCAGGAACTTGCCGGCGTCGTCGCGGCTGAATCCGAACGTCATCTGCGTCAGGTCGTTGGTGCCGAAGCAGAAGAACTCCGCGTGCTCCGCGATCTCGTCGGCAGTCAGGCAGGCGCGGGGGATCTCGATCATGGTGCCCACCTCATAGTGCAGCTCCACGCCGGCGTCGGCAATTACCTGGTCGGCGGTCTTTACCACCACGTCCTTTACGAACTTCAGCTCCTTCACGTCGCCCACCAGGGGGATCATGATCTCGGGAACAATGTTCCAGCCGGCATGGCGCCCCTTCACAGCCAGAGCCGCCTTAATGACTGCACGGGTCTGCATAGCGGCGATCTCCGGGTAGGTGACGCTCAGACGGCAGCCCCGGTGACCCATCATGGGGTTGAACTCGTGGAGGCCGGCGATGACCTGCTTGATATAGGTCACGCTCTTGCCCTGCGCCTCGGCCAGGGCGGCGATGTCCGCCTCTTCCGTGGGTACAAACTCGTGGAGGGGGGGATCCAGGAAGCGGATGGTGACGGGGTATCCGCCCAGCGCCTCAAACAGACCCTCAAAGTCCGCCTGCTGCATAGGCTCGATCTTGGCCAGCGCAGCCTCCCGCTCCTCCACAGTCTCGGCGCAGATCATCTCACGGAAAGCGCCGATGCGCTCCGGCCCGAAGAACATATGCTCGGTACGGCACAGGCCGATGCCCTGCGCGCCGAAGGCCGCAGCCTGCTTGGCGTCTGCGGGGGTGTCGGCGTTGGTGCGCACGCCCAGCTTCTTATACTTGTCCGCCAGCTCCATGATACGGCCGAAATATCCGGAGTTGGGATCGGCAGGAACGGTGGGAATCATCACATCATAGATGTTGCCGGTGGAGCCGTCCAGGGAGATGGGATCGCCCTCATGATAGGTCTTGCCCTTCAGGGTGAACTCCTTGTTCTCCTCGTCCATCTTGATGTCGCCGCAGCCGGACACGCAGCAGGTACCCATGCCCCGGGCAACAACAGCGGCGTGAGAAGTCTGACCGCCGCGGACGGTGAGGATGCCCTGAGAATACTTCATGCCCTCGATGTCCTCGGGGGAGGTCTCCAGGCGCACCAGCACCACCTTCTCGCCCTTCTTGCCATGCTTCACAGCGTCCTCCGCCGTGAATACAATGGTACCGGCAGCAGCGCCGGGGGATGCGGCAATGCCCTTGCCCACGGGCTCGGCCTTCTTCAGCGCTGCAGGGTCAAAGGTGGGATGCAGCAGCATATCCAGGCTCTTGGCGTCGATCTGCATCAGCGCCTCTTCCTCGGTAATCATACCCTCGTCGATCAGGTCGCAGGCAATCTTGATGGCGGCGGCAGCGGTACGCTTGCCGTTCCGGGTCTGGAGCATATAGAGCTTCTTATCTTCAATGGTGAACTCCATATCCTGCATATCCCGGTAATGGTTCTCCAGGGTATTGCACACGTTCTGGAACTGCTCGTACACCTCGGGCAGGATCTCGGCCATCTTCTGAATGGGCATGGGCGTGCGCACGCCGGCCACCACGTCCTCGCCCTGGGCGTTCATCAGGAACTCGCCCATAAGCCCCTTTTCGCCGGTGGCAGGGTTCCGGGTGAAGGCCACGCCGGTGCCGGAGGTATCGCCCAGGTTGCCGAAAGCCATCATCTGCACATTGACGGCGGTGCCCCAGGAATAGGGAATGTCATGATCCATCCGGTAAACATTGGCGCGGGGGTTATCCCAGGAGCGGAACACAGCCTCTACAGCCTTGAACAGCTGCTCCTTGGGGTCGCTGGGGAAGTCCACGCCCAGCTGCGCCTTATACTCCGCCTTGAACTGCTCAGCCAGTTCCTTCAGGTCGTCGGCAGTAAGCTCGGTGTCCTGCTCCACGCCCTTGCGGGCTTTCATCTCGTCGATGAGCTTCTCAAAATACTTTTTGCCCACTTCCATAACCACGTCGGAGAACATCTGAATGAAGCGGCGATAGCAGTCGTAAGCCCAGCGGGGATTGCCGGACTTCTTCGCCATGATCTCCACCACTTCCTCGTTCAGACCCAGGTTCAGGATGGTGTCCATCATGCCGGGCATGGATGCCCGGGCGCCGGAACGCACGGACACCAACAGGGGATTCTCGTGGTCGCCGAACTTCTTCCCGGTGATGGCCTCCATCTTGCCGATGTACTCCATGATCTGGCTCTTGATCTCGTCGTTGATCTTCCGGCCGTCCTCATAGTACTGGGTGCAGGCCTCGGTGGAAATGGTAAAGCCCTGGGGTACCGGCAGGCCAAGGTTGGTCATTTCGGCCAGATTGGCGCCCTTTCCGCCCAGGAGCTCCCGCATTTTTCCATTACCCTCGGTGAACAGGTAAACATACTTGTGGGACATGAAAAAATCTCCTTTCACTTCTTTACCGGCGGCGTTTTGCCGCCGAAAATTCATTTTTTCGTTTTGATCTCTTTTGCGTTGATAGTATATCATGGGTTCCCCAAAAAAGCAAACCCCTTTTACAGATTTTTACGCAGATTTTTGCATTTTCGCTTTTTGTCCTCCCGCGCCAGGCGCGCGAAAGCGTCCCCGGCAGGGCTCCCGCCGGGGGCGTCTTATTCCGACAAAAACGCGGTGATTTTCTGCCCGATGGGGCAGCCCGCCGCGTAGGGGCAGTCGGCATAGCCGCAACCCACGTCCGCACATCCGTTCTCCCCGATTTCCACCGCCACCATACGGCTGCCGTCCAGACACCGGCAGTAGCCGGAGAAAACCGCTTCCCGCTCCATGCTACGCATCCTGCACCACGCAGAAGCCCTTGGGTCCCAGAATCAGCCAGTCCGGCGCCACAGTGTGGATGTTGTGGCCGAAAATCAGCAATCCAGAGGGCAGCTCCCAGGGATCGCTGCTCCGGTTCATGCACACCCGAAGTCTGACACCCTCATAGGTGCGGGTAAAGCCGATCTTCCGATCCCCCGCCTGGAAGAAAGAGATATCTCCCAACCGCAGCGCAGCGTTGTTCTTGCGCAGCAGCCCCAGGCGGCGGTAATGGTTCAACAGCTCCATATCCTCCCGCCCCCAGGGATACGGGCGGCGGTTAAAGGGGTCTTTATATCCCTCCATGCCCGCCTCGTCGCCATAATATATGCTGGGCATACCCGGCAGGGTATATTGCAGGAAAGAAGCCATGAGCAGCCGCTCCTGGGCGGTGTAGTACTGGGTGCGGGAGAGATGGCGCTTGGCTTTCTCCTCCCGGCTGCCGTCAAAATCGTCCACCAGCGCTGTGAGGATCCGGGGCGTGTCGTGCGTGCCCAGCAGATTCATGTTGCAGCAGAGCACCTGGGGCGGATAATTCTCGGCAATGGTCATCACCGTCTCCTCCACCGCTCTGCCGTCGTCCCATCCTTTTATATAGTTTAGGATCGCCGTGCGGAAAGGATAATTCATACAGGAATCCAGTACGCCGTCCACAAAATAACGCTTGCGGATGCCGTAGGCAGTTTTATTGGAAGCGTCCTCCCACACCTCGCCCACCAGCAGCGCGTCCGGCTTGATCTCCCGGATGCGCCGCTTCAGCAATGCAATAAATTCGTTGGGCAGTTCGTCCACCACATCCAGCCGGAAGCCGTCCGCGCCCAGCTTCAGCCAATGCTCCACCACGGAATCCTTGCCGGTGATGATATACTCCACGAAGCTTGGCTCCATCTTATTCACTGCGGGCAGCGTATCAAAATTCCACCAGCTATTGTAGGAATTGGGATACTGGTGGAAGGTGTACCACGTCCGGTAGGGGGAATTGGGGTCTGTATACGCTCCATGTCCGCCGAAAGCGCCCTCCTTGTCGAAATAGAGGCTGTTGGAGCCGGTGTGGGAGTATACCCCGTCCAGGATCACCCGGATGCCCCGGGCGTGGGCCGCCTTGCACATCTGGACAAAATCCTCCTCCGTACCCAGCATGGGGTCGGGGGTTTTGTAGTCGCCGGTGTCATAGCGGTGGCTGGAAAAACTTTTGGAAATGGGGTTCAGATAGAGCACGGTGGTTCCCAGGGAGGCGATGTAATCCATCTTCTCCGTGACGCCCCGGAAATTACCGCCGAAAAAGTCATTGTTGAGTACCACGCCTTCCGGCGTGGGTCTCCAGTCCACTTCCTCGTTCCAGGTTTCGTGGACGGTATACGGCTCCAGCTTGCCCCGCAGGTCGCACCGCCCGGATTTGCAGAACCGGTCGGGGAATACCTGGTACATGGTGCCGCCCTTGGCCCAGTCCGGAGTGGTGAAGTCGGCAGGCACACAGCTGAGCTGCCACTGGTCGCCGGCTTCCATATTCGTTTTATTCCCGGCCTTGAATAGCCGGAATCCCCCGGTGCGGGTGGTGATGAAAAAGTAATAAAAATACAGTCCTGTTTGCTCCAGAGAAAATTTTCCCTGGAAAATTTCATAAGCGCCCCGCTTCATCTTGTATTCCAGCGGTACCTCTTTGGCCAGCGGACCGTTCTCCCAGTTCAGCAGGCAGCGTACCCCGGTGGCCTGCACATGGGCGGGGATGTGGATATGGATGGTGCAGCTCTGCCCCGGCGTCAGCGTGCCGAAGGGGTCTTTGAAGGCCAGCTGCTTGCTGTCATATAAAATTCGCATACATGGACTCCGTAATCATTGTGGTATCGGGCGGTCTTGCCGCCCCTGTGCTCCGCACAGAAGACGCAGCCTGTCGGAAGGGTCTGCGCCGTCGGCCGTCCTCGGACGGCAACATCAAAACTTATCGGCAAAGCATTTTTGGGGGGTGCCTGCAGCCGTCTGCCAAAAAGCCCCCGGAAACATTCCGCCGGGGAGCGGCGCTGCCGCCCCCCGGTTCTCTTGCTCCATCAGCCCTTCACCAGGCGGTGGAACAGCTCCATATACTTGGCGGCGGGCTTGTCCCAGCTGAAATCCTGGAGCATATCCCGGCGCTGCAGCGCCTGGAAGTTCTCCCGCTCTGCGTTGTACAGGTGCAGGCAGCGCTTCAGCGCCGCCAGGAAGTCGTCGCCGTTATAGCTCTGGAACGTAAAGCCCAGGCCGGTCTTTCCGTGCTCGTCGGCCGGGAGCACCGTATCCCGCAGGCCGCCGGTGGCGTGCACCACAGGAACCGTGCCATAACGCATGGCGTTCATCTGGCTCAGGCCGCAGGGCTCGGACTTGGAAGGCATCAGATAGATGTCTCCGCCGGCGTAAATACGGGCAGCCAGCCCTAAATTGAAGGTGATCTTCGCCGATACCCGCTCCGGGAACTCCGCTTCCAGCTCCCGGAAAAAGCGCTCAAAGTGATCCTCGCCGGTACCCAGAATCAGCAGCTGGCAGTCCTCCTCCCAGAGGAGCCGCCGGGCGATGTAGCACAGCAGATCCAAGCCCTTGTGTCCGGCCAGACGGGTGACCATCACCAGCAGGGGCACATCCGGCTTCACCTGCAGCCCTACCTCCTCCTGGAGCGCGGCCTTGCACTTGGCCTTGCCCTCCACGAAGGTATCGGCGTTGTAATGGGCGGGCAGCGCCGGATCTGTCTCCGGATTGAAAGTATTCACATCGATGCCGTTGGTGATGCCGGTAAGCTTCCAGGCCGCATTGGAGAGAATTCCATCCAGCCCATGGGCATAGTAGGGATACATCAGCTCCCGGGCATAGGTTTCCGACACGGTGGTGACCAGATCGGCAGTCTCAATGGCGCCCTTCATCATATTCACCGAGTGGTTCATGTCCAGGCAGCCGCGCCACTCCCAGGGCAGACCCAGCACGTCGTCAAAGAAGTCCGCGCCTGCCCAGCCCTGATACTCAATATTGTGGATGGTGTACATACACCGGGTTTTGGGGAATTCCTTGCGGTACACCGCCTTCAGCAGCGTAGGCACCATGGCCGTCTGCCAGTCGTTGCACTGGATTACATCCGGCTGATAGCCCACCGCCAGCAGGGCTTCCAGGCACGCCTTGGAAAAATAAGCGAAGCGCTCGCCATCGTCCCCATCGCCGTAGATGGCGCCGGTACGGGCGCCGAAATAATATTCGCTGTCGATGAAGTAGACCTTCACCCCGTCGTCCCGGTTTTTCAGCTCCATCACGCCGGCGTACTGCTTCCGCCAGCCCATGGTAACTGTGGCCTGCGCCACCTGCTCCGTGGGATACTTGCGGTTTTCCTTAATTTTTTTGTAGTAGGGCAGCATCAGCACCACCTCGTTGCCGGGTATCCGTGCCAACGCGGCGGGCAGAGCCTCCATCACATCGCCCAAACCGCCGGATTTGGCGTAGGGCGCGCCCTCGGAAGCGCAGATTGCGATTTTCATACGGTATCCCCCCGCTTAATAATCACCGGGGTGTTGGGCGTGCCCATGATGACCGTACCGGGCTTGACGGTGACATCCTTGTCCAAGATCACGCATTTCAGCTTGCTGCCCTCGCCCACCACAGAGTCATTCATGATAACGCAGTCCTCCACTTCCGCACCTTCACTGATGGTGACCTGGCGGAAGATCACGGAATTTTTGGCGTGACCCTCCAGCATACAGCCGTCGGCCACGATGCAGTTTTCAATGTTGCTGTTCTCGCCATAGTAGGTGGGAACGCGGTCGCGCACCTTGGTGAAAATGGGATGGCTGCTGTTGAAAATATCATGGCGTACATCGCTGTTGATCAGCGCCAGGCTGTTGTGGAAGTAGTCTTCCACAGACTCGTTGTACAGCGCCGCGCCCTCAAACTGATAGACATTGATGCTGATCTGCTTCTTCTGCCACAAACCCAGCACCAGATCCCGATCCATATGGAACAGGTTGTGAGATACGCATTCCTTTACCCGCTCCATCAGCCATCTCTTGGACAGCACAAAGATGTCCATGGAGGCCAGATAGCCTGTGGGCGCTTTGAAGTCTACGGCAATATCTTCAATGTTGCCCTTACCGTCCAGCTTCAGCGCCAGATCCAGCTGCTTCCTGCCGTTGGCCACATCCGCCTTGGTGACCACGGTGATGTCCTTGCCGCTCTCCACATGGGAGGCGAGCAGCTTGTTCATATCCATGTTGCACAGAATGGCGGAGCCGGTCATGACCACATACTCATCGTCCGCGCCGTACTCCAGGAAGTCCATGGCGGAGTACAGCGTCTCCAGCTTGCCCCGGTAGTTGTCGGTGGTGGACATGGCGTAGGGGGTCAGGAATTCCAGGCCGCCCTCCTCCAGCTCCAGCCCCCATTCCTCGCCGGAGCCGATGTGGTTCATCAGGGATTGGTAGGTATGGCGGGAAATAATGCCGATATGGCGGATGCCCGCGTCGATCATATTGGACAGGGCGAAGTCCACCTGGCGGTAACGGCCGCCAAAGGGAACGGAGGCGGTGGTACGCTTGTCGGTGAGCTCGCCGATCTCGCCGTCATTGGCGAAGATAATACCCATTACATTCATTGTGATTCTCCTCCTTACAGCATCTCACCGGGCTGCAGCACGGTGTTGGCTTCCAGCACAGCGCCCTTGGAGGTGACGCTGATCTTTTTCTTTTCATTGGGGGCATAAGCGCCGCCCACCACCGCGTTGCGGCAGATGCGGCTGTCCTCGCCCAGGATGGCATGGCGGACAATGGCGCCAGGTTCGATGACCACGCCCGGCATCACCACGCTGTCCTCCACCACGGCACCCTCGCCGATGGTGCAGCCCACGGAAATAATGGAGTGGCGGATGCTGCCGTAGATCTCGCAGCCCTCGGCGATGAAGCAATTCTCCGTCTTCGCGCCTGCATCGATGTAGCTGGAGGGCAGAGCGTTGTTGCGGGCATAGATTTTGGTGCGCTCGTCTCCCCGAATGTTGAACTCCGGCTCCTTGCCCAGCAGTTCCATATTGGCTTCCCACAGGGAATCGATGGTGCCCACGTCCTTCCAATAACCATCAAAGTTATAGGCCATCATTTTATGTCCGGCGGCCAGCAGAGTGGGGATGATGTTCTTGCCGAAGTCGTTGGAGGAATTGGGATCCTCCTCATCGGCGATCAGGGCGTCCCGCAGCACTTTCCAGTTGAATACGTAAATGCCCATGGAAGCGTTGGTGGACTTGGGCTGCTTGGGCTTCTCCTCAAACTCATAGATGGAATTGTCGGGATTGGTGTTCAGGATGCCGAAGCGGGAAGCCTCCGCCAGGGGCACGGTGCGCACGGCGATGGTGCAGGAAGCGTTGTGCCGCTCGTGGTACTCCACCATGGCGGCGTAGTCCATCTTATAGATATGATCGCCGGAGAGGATCACCACATACTCCGGGTCATACCGGTCGATGAACGCCAGATTCTGGTAGATGGCGTTGGCGGTGCCCTTGTACCAGCCGCTCTTCTTGTCATGGCGCTCATAGGGCGGCAGCACCTGCGCGCAGCGGTGGGACTTGTTCAGGCCCCAGGGCTGTCCGTTTCCAATATACTCGTTCAGCTCCAGGGGCTGATACTGGGTCAGGATGCCCACGGTATCAATACCGGAATTGACGCAGTTGGAAAGGGGGAAGTCAATGATGCGGTATTTGCCGCCGAAGGGCACGGCAGGCTTGGCGGTATTCTCCGTCAGAACCTTCAGCCGGCTGCCCTGGCCGCCGGCCAGAAGCATGGCGACCGTACGTTTTTTCTGAAAGTACATATCCAAACAACTCCTCTTGTTCTTAAAATGTGGGACATTTATTTATCAGACCCGGTATTTTCCGGGGAGATAACGTTCTTTTTCTCCTTATGGGAGAAGAATGTGACAGACATGGGCGGGATGCGGAAGCGGGCGGAGTGTGCGTACTCCCGGAAGCTTACCGCTTCGCTCTCCGCCGGGGCGGACAGATAGCCGCCGCCGCCGTATTTCAGCTCATCCGAGCAGAACACCGGGACATAAACCCCCGGCTTGGGCACGCCCAGGCGGTAATCCTCCCGCAGCACCGGCGTAAAGTTGCACACCACTAGCAATTCCCGTTTCCGCTTATCAATGCGCCGGAAGGCCAGCACGCTGTTGTCGCCGTCGTTGGGCTGGATCCACTGGTAGCCCTCCCAGCTGTAGTCCTCCGCCCAAAGCTGGTCGTGATTTTTGTAGAACAGGTTCAGATCCCGGGTATATGCCTGCATCTTTTGGTGCATTTCATAACCCAAAAGCATCCAGTCCAGCTCCTTATGGAAGCTCCATTCCGTGAACTGCCCGAATTCGTTGCCCATAAAACTCAGTTTTTTGCCCGGGTGCGCCATTTGATAGCCCCGCAGCAGCCGCAGATTGGCAAATTTCCAGAAATAATCCCCCGGCATCTTCACCATCAGGCTGCCCTTTCCGTTCACCACCTCGTCGTGGCTCAGGGGCAGGATATAATTCTCCGAAAAAGCATAGCTCATGCTGAAGGTCAGCAGATCATGCTTATACTTGCGATAGATGGGGTCTTCCTGCATATAGCGCAGGGTATCGTTCATCCATCCCATGTTCCATTTGAACAGGAAGCCCAGACCGCCGTCAAAGTCCGGCCTGGTGACCAGGGGGAACGCGGTGGATTCCTCCGCCGCCATGACAACGTCCTTCCGCACCGAGAAGCAGGCGCGGTTCAGCCGCCGCAGGAAATCGATGGCCTCCAGGTTTTCCCGGCCGCCAAAGCGGTTGGGGACATAGCTGGTACGGTTATAGTCCAGGTACAGCATGGCGCTCACTGCGTCCACCCGCAGCCCGTCCATGTGAAATTCCTCCAGCCAATATACCGCGTTGGAGATCAGGAAGCTGCACACCTCCGGTTTGCCAAAATCAAAAATCCGGGTGCCCCAGCCGGCGTGCTCGTTCATGGCCGGGTCGGAAAGCTCATAAGTGCAGGAGCCGTCAAACTCATATAAACCATATTCATCCTTGGGAAAATGCGCCGGCACCCAGTCCAGGATTACGCCGATCCCGGCCTGGTGGAGCTTGTCCACCAATTCTTTCAGTTCCTCCGGGGCGCCGTAGCGGGATGTGGGGGCGTAATAGCCGGTAACCTGATAGCCCCAGCTGGGATCGTAGGGATATTCGCACAGGGGCATCAGCTCCACATAGGTGTAGCCCATGCTCTTTACATATTCCGCCAGAATAGGGGCAATCTCCCCATAGGAGTATACGGAGCCGTCCGGCTTTCTCCGCCAGGAGCCAAGATGCACCTCGTAAATATTCATAGGCGATTGCAGGGGCGAGCGCCGTGCGGCGCGGGCGAAATAGCCCCCGTCGTGCCATTCATAGCCGCCCAGCACGCTGATCATGCTGGATGTATCCGGCGCGCGGCAGCTGCGGAAGCCCACCGGATCTGCCTTATACACGGTCTTTCCGCTCCAGTGGCAGACCAAATATTTATAAGCATCCCCCTCACGGGCATCGGGCGTCCAGGCTTCCCACACGCCCCGGGAGATCTTCTCCATGGGCAGCGTACCGCCGCTCCAGTGATTGAAGTCCCCCACCACGCTGACAGCCTGGGCGTTGGGCACCCAGACCCGAAATACGAACCCAGGCGTACCGTCCCGCTCCTCAGGGTGGCAGCCCAAATACTCATAGGCGCGGATGGCACTGCCGTTATGATAGCTTTCTAGAAATTCTGGCAGTCCTTGCTTCATTGCGATTGGTTCCTTTCCGCTTCTCTTATGGGAATTGCGGCAGAATCCCGCCAAAATCCCCCACGCATAACATACCACATTTTTAGGATTTAGGAAAGTCAAAATTGTCCAAAAGTTTTTGAAAGTTTTCGTCGAAATCAACAAATTTTTTTCTTTTACTATGCTGCAAGCTATCAGCATTGTCGCATCCTGTCGCAAGCGGGAATTTTTTCCTGGTGTTTTTCTACAAAAATAGGTATTTCCCCGGATATGGTTGACATTCTCTCCCTTTGGCGATAAAATAATTTTATCTGTGCAAAAGGAGGAACCATCATGGACACAGGCAATAATAGCGGCATACCGGACCGAAGTAGCCTCTGCTGCCCGTGGTGGCAGCGGCGCTGATCCCCCGGAATGCTTGCTCTAAGGAAATTTTACCACAAGGAGGAAGCAAAAATTGGCAGAACGATTTGAAATTGTGGAAAAAGCTTTGGTGAAAATGCTGGAAGATAAAAAGTACAGCGCCCTCCGGGAAGTTTTGACCACCATGAACCCCAGCGACATTGCCGCGCTGTTTGCCGGGCTGGAAGAAGCCCGGATCCCCCTGCTCTTTCGGCTGCTGCCCAAGGAACTGGCGGCAGAGACTTTCGTGGAAATGGAACCGGACGCCCAGGAATTGCTGATCCAAGGCTTTTCCGACAATGAGCTGAAAGAGGTTTTGGACGAACTGTATGTGGACGACGCCGCCGACCTGGTGGAGGAGATGCCCGCCAACGTGGTCAAGCGTATCCTGCACCAGGCCGATCCGGAAATGCGCCAGAGCATCAACCAAATTCTCCGCTACCCTGAAAATTCCGCCGGCTCCATGATGACCACCGAGTATGTGTCCCTGCGGCCGGACATGACTGTGGAGGAGAGCATCCTCCGCATTCGCCGCCAGGGGATTGATAAGGAGACGATCTATACCTGCTACGTCACCCAGGACCGGACGCTGCTGGGCATCGTCACCGTGAAAGACCTGCTGCTGGCGGAGGACGATGAAACGCCGGTTGGGGAAATGATGCTGACCAACGTCATCTCCGTGAGCACCCTCACCGATCAGGAGGAAGTGGCGCAGATGTTCAGCAAGTACAATTTCCTGGCGCTGCCGGTGGTGGACGGCGAAAACCGCATGGTGGGCATCGTCACCTTTGACGACGCCATGGACGTTATGGAGGACGAGTTCACCGAGGATATTGAGATCATGGGCGGTATGACCCCCTCGGAAAAAACTTACCTGAAAAGCAGCGTGCTGGATCTGTTCCTGCATCGCATTCCCTGGCTGCTGCTGCTGATGGTATCCGCCACCTTTACTGGCATGATCATCACCTCTTTTGAAGGCGCCTTAGCCGCCCAGGTGGCGCTCACCGCCTTCATCCCCATGCTCATGGATACCGGCGGCAACTCCGGTTCTCAGTCCTCTGTCACCATCATCCGGGCGCTGAGTCTGGGTGAACTGCGTTTTTCGGACATTGGAAAGGTTCTCTGGCGGGAGATCCGCACCGCTGTGGCCTGCGGCGCAGTATTATCCGCAGTGTGCTTCGCCAAGATCCTGCTGGTTGACCGCTGGCTGATGGGAAACCCCGGTGTGACCATTCTGGTGGACGCGGTGGTGTGTCTTACCCTGTTCGTCACTGTGGTCATTGCCAAGGTGGTGGGCTGCACCCTGCCCCTGGTGGCCAAGAAGCTGGGCTTTGACCCGGCGGTGATGGCCAGCCCGTTCATCACCACCATTGTGGACGCACTGTCCCTGCTGGTGTATTTTCTGTTCTCGCAGCTGCTGCTGGGCGTATGACCCGGGTCTGCCGCAATACGCAAAAAAGGACGCCCCGCGGGGCGTCCTTTGGCATATAGCCGCCTTTTTCCGGGGCGGCAATCGCCAGCCAGCCCGGGGCAATTCCCCGGGCTGCATCTGCCTGCGGCCGTCTCCCAATGGGACGGCCGCGTTATTTTGATATTTCCAAAAGCGGAGGCTTCTCAGCTCACCACATTTTCATCGGTGGTATTGCTGTCGCTGGCGTTGATGCTGTCCGCAAAGTATACCTCCAGTATCTCCTTGGCCACGTTGGTGCTGTCCGCGCCGTAGCCGCCCCGCTCGAAATAGGTGGCCACCGCCACCTCCGGCGCTTCATAGGGGGCGAAGCAGATAAAGGCAGAGTGGTCGGAGGCGTTGGGGATACCATGCTGGGCGGTGCCCGTCTTGCCCGCCACCGTCACCGGGAAACTGCCGAAGGATTCCCAGCCGCTGCCCTCCACGGAATTACACACCAGATACATACCCTCCGTGTAGGTCAAGTATGCGTCGTCGGAGATTTCCAGCACGTTGGCTACTTTCTTGCTGTTTTCAAACACCAGCTCCGTATAGTCCGAAGCCACCACCTGTTTCAAGAACGTAGCCTTATACCGGGTACCCCGGTTGGCCAGGGTGGAGGCATACACCGCCAGCTGCATGGGCGTGAAGGAGTTGTCCGACTGGCCGATGGCCGCCATGATCTGATCCGCTTTATACCAGCCCGCATCGTCTCCATAAAGCTCCGTCTTTGTTTCCGGGTTGGCACGGTGACCCGTTTCCTCCCATATCTCCACACCGGTGGACTCTCCCAGTCCCATGGCCTTGGAGGTATCGTCCACCGCCTTCATATCGTCGGTGATGCGGTCGCCCAGTTCATAGAAAAAGTAGTTGCAGGATACCTGCAAAGCATGGGTCGCGTCCAGGGTGCCATGGGTGCCGCCGCCGTAAGTCCAGGCCATACAGGCCGGAGCGAAGTCGGAATCCGCATATTTGGTAAAGATACCCTTGGTCACGATCTGCGTACCAGAGTTGATCACGCCGGAATCAATGGCAGCCACCACCATATTCGGCTTGAAAGTAGAGCCAGGGGGATAGGTCATTTCCAGCGCCCGGTTAATCAGGGGCTTGTAGGGATCCTCCAGCAGTTCTTCGTATTTATCAAAGAATTCCGCCGGGCTGTAGCTGGGGTAACTGGCGCAGGCCAGCACCTCTCCGGTGCGGGTATCCAGCACCACAGCGGACGCGCCTTCCACATCCTGTCCGGTCTTGCCCTCCTCCTGCGCCCGCAGCTTGGTCACCTGATCGGCCAGCGCCTTCTCCGCCGCCTCCTGAATGCGCAGATCAATGGTGAGCACCACGTTGTTGCCCGCTTTTGGCTCCTGGGTATAGTAGGAATCGATGACTGTGCCATCTTCTGTGAATACGTCCACGCGCCAGCCGTCCGTACCGTGGAGATATTCCTCCATAGCCAGTTCCAGGCCGGATTTGCCCACGTCCGCGTCCATGGAATAATTCAAGTCACTGTAGTATTCCCACTCCTCCGCGTCCATGGGTCCGGTATAGCCCAGGATATGGGCGGCACATTCGGTATAGTATTCCCGCTCCACCGTAGGCTCCACGCTCATCCCCGGCACGTTCAGCTCCAGGATGGCCAGCCGCTCCTCGTCCGTGGCGTCGGACAGAAATACATAAGTAGGCAGATTGGTAAGACCCCGCAGACTCATCTCATAGCGAATACCGATGACTGCCCGCGCCTGCTCGTCGGTCCATTCCTCCGGAAGCCGGTAGGCCTCCCGCAGCCGCTCCATCAGCAGCGGCGCGGAAATGTCCGAGTCCAGCCCCATTTCCGCGATATATGTCTGAAAATACCCCTGCCAGGTGGTATCCTGCTGCTCCAGGGTATATACGAAGGGCCGGGTCTTGCTGATGGGGAAATGGTCGTTATACTGTACGCCCATCTCCCTGCACAGCTCCGTAAGCCGGAAAATATAGGCGTGCCGGTCCGGGGAGCTGTTGAGCACATAGTTGTTGATGGTCAGGTCGTAGCTGGCGCGGCTTCCTACCAGCACATTGCCGTTGCGATCCAGAATATCGCCCCGCGCCGCTTTCACCCGGGTCATTGTTGTGAAGGTGGACATATTATCCGAAGGCTTGCCCCCCGTCTCCACCACCTGGAGCTGGAACATGGTGAGCACATATCCGCCCACCACCAGCGCCAGCGCCACCAGCAAAATGCCCACACGAAATCGTGTCAATCGTTCCATGCTTCTCCTCCGATCTTATCAATCGCCCGGCAGACGGGATAGAGTGCCGGGATCGCCGTCAGGCTCAGCAGCCAGGAGATCAGGAACACCGGCAGCCGTCCGAAATAGCTGACCCCCGTCAGCGCACACACCGCCAGCACTCCCAGCTCATAAACCAGCAGAGCCACGGCCGTGCATACGGCAGTGGACAAGAAGCCCCGGCGCAGATAGCTCTGCCGGAGCACCGAAGCGCCCAGCTCCAAAAAGGTCAGCAGAATAATCGCGTATGCGCCGGGCGCTGACCCTGACCAAAAAAACAGCGTCGATGCCGTCAGGGCAAATACGCAGCCGTTCTCCGTGGACTGGGTGATGGCGATGAGCAGGATGGCGCAGGCCGTCAGATCGGTAGTGGCGCCAAAAATACTTACCTTGCTCATGATGGTGTCCTGCACCAGCAGACACAGCAGCACCACCAGTCCCTGCAGCCCCCAGCGCAGCAGCACCTGGCGCTGCCGCTTGGTGATATACAGTTTCTCCATCCAGCTGCTCCGGGGGCGATCCGGCCGGAATTCCCATTGCTTCTTCTTACGCTTTTTCGCCATAGCGCTCACTCCACCGTGTACTCGGTGATGATGAATACCTGCTCAATGGTGGAAATATCCACCGCAGGCTCCAGCACGGCATATTTGGCCACGCCGGTATCGTCGTATCCCGCGTCGATGATCCTTCCCAGGATCAAATTCCGGGGATACACCGTAGAGCCGGTGGTGACCACCTGATCCTGGTTGCGGATAACGGCCTCCGTGGGCAAATAGTTCATGCGCAGGTAGCCGTCCAGGCCGGAGGTGTAGCCGCCGCGCACCATGCCGTTATAAGCGGAGGCAGAAATGGTGGCGCTGATCTCCAGAGAGGAGTCCAGCACGGTGGTGATCTGGGCATAGTTGCTCCCCACCTCCGTCACCAGTCCCACCACCTCGCCGTTGGCAGTGATGGCGCACATCCCCTCCGCCAGCCCGGCGTTGGTGCCTCGATTGATAAGAAACGTGGATGTCCAGTCCTGGGAATCCCGGTCGATGACATAGGCGTCCACCAGCTTATAGTCCTCATGCTTTTCCCGCAGATCGTTCAAAGCCCGCAGCCGCTCGTTTTCCCGGCGGAGCTGATCCATCTCCAGGGCGTCGTTGGATATCTGCGCCAGCTGCTCCTTCAGCTCCGCGTTCTCCGCAGCCAGGGCTTCATAGCGGAACAGGTAGCTGTACGCCTGCTCCGCTTGGTCGGACAGGCCGCTCACCGCCCCACGCAGGGGCGTGAGGATGCCCTTCACCGCCTTATCCAGAAAGGTGCTGCCCATAAGATTGGCGATCACCGTCAGCGCCGCGCCCAGCAGCACCGCGATCACCAGCACCGTCCGCACCTTGGACGAAAAAAAACGCTTCATACCCATTCCTCCATGATTTCCGGCGCGATTCCCTTCAGAATCTCCCAAAGCCTGCACACCGGCAGACCCATTACATTATAATAGTCGCCTTCCAGCCGCCGCACGAAAAGCGCCGCGCCCCCCTGGATGCCGTAAGCGCCGGCCTTATCCATAGGCTCGCCGCTTTCCACATATCGGGCGATCTCCCGCTCCGACAATTCCCGGAAGTAGATATGGGTCACCTCTGTCACCGTGGCCGCCGTCTCTCCCCGCAGCACGCTCAGTCCGGTCATCACCTGGTGATCCCGTCCGGAAAGCAGCCGCAGCATCTCCGCCGCCTGGGCGGCGCTTTTGGGCTTGCCCAGGATCTTCCCGGCGCATACCACGATGGTATCCGCCGCCACCACGATATCCTCCGCCCCGCGTTCCACCGCCTGGGCTTTTTTCAGGCTCACCCTGGCCACCTCCTGCTCCGGAGGCAGGGACGCATCCATACTTTCGTCAATGTCCGCGCTGCACGCTGTAAAAGGAATATGGTAAAGTCCCATCAGTTCCCGCCGCCGGGGCGACTGGGACGCTAAAATCAAGTTCATAGAGCGGTTCTCCTTTTTGCCGAAACCGGCGTTTATTCCAGTCCACGCAGGTACAGCCCGCGGGTGCAGGCTCCCGGGTCGAAGGTCACGCTGTGCCCCCAGCCGCTGAGCACCTGATCCACTTCCCGGGGGTTCTCCGTGGTGAAGTACAGCCGCTGCGCCCACAGCCCCAGGCGGTCAATGTCCTCCTGCCTGTCCAGCCAGTAGAGCTTCTTGCCGTTGAGCAGCACGCTGCGGCAGGAAGCCCCGTCCCGGATCACCGGGAAGTCCGCGCCGGTCTTGTCCACCAGCTTGGCGCTGCCCGTGCGGCAGGTACACTGACCCGTGCGGTTCTTGATAATGCAGTTCTCCGTGACCATCAGCGGCAGCCGGCCATATACCAGCAGTTCGCAGGGCACGGCTTTACTCACATCCCGCACCTGGGGCAGCGTCATCTCAAAGCTCAGACAGACAGAGGAAAGCTCCAATTCCCGCATCATATTCACGGCATTGGAGTTGAACAGGTTCAGCCCCGTATCGCCGCGGACGGCCATGCTGCATTCCCGCGCCGGCAGAATCTGTCCCAGGTTTCCCGCCAGCACACTGGCCACCCCCTGCATCCTCACCGCGCCCATGGCGTTTTTCAGCTTGACCATTTCCCCGTCGTGGACGATCCGGGGCAGCACGGCGCACACCTGTACCTGCCCAGCCAGATACCGGCACCAATCCAGATCCCCCAAAAGCAGGTGGATAGGCACATACAGCACCTCCGGGCGCATTTTCAGCAGTCTGCCGGTGATCTGCTCCCGGTTGGTGACCTGCACGGTGAGCGCCGGATGATTCCGGCTGCCGGGATAAATTTTAGGATTGGCGGGGCGACCCAGCCGGGGCGCCGGATGCCTTGCCCGCAGGGCGGTAAGCTGGTTCAGCAGATCCCGGCGCATGGCGTTGATGTCCGATGCGCTGAGGCTCAGCCCCGGCTCCACCTCTACCGCCGCTTTCCGGCAGTAATAGGGCGTACCGCCGGTTTTGGACAGCCGGATGGCCAGCTGCTCCCTGTCCAGCTCCACTACCCGCGCCGCCTCCGGCACAGGCCCCAGGACACGGCAGGTATGCCCCTCCTGGTCGGAAACGGACAACCAACTGCCCTGAGCGGTGACAGCCCCCTGAAACACAACGGGCACCAGGGGATTTTCCACCCCCTCATAGCTCTGCCGCGCCTCTTTCAGCCAAGCAGGATCATCCTGCTTCTCCTCCCGGATGCCGAACATCTCGGGGCCGATGCGCCCGGTGTAATATCCGTCGGTAAAGCCCTGGCGGTTGAACGCCGTATGGAGCCTGCGCATCATGTCCCGGGTAACGCCCCCCCGCTCCAGCGCCTTGCGATATACGCCGGTAACGGTGGCAACATATTCCGGCCGCTTCATCCGCCCCTCCAGCTTGATGCTGGTCACGCCCATGGCCTCCAATTCCGCCAGATTCCCCGCCAGGCAATTGTCCTTCAGGCTCAGAGGATAGCGGTTTTCCCACCTGCCGAAGCCGTAACTCTGGCGGCAGGGCTGGGCGCAGCGCCCCCGGTTGCCGGAACGCCCGCCAATGGCGGCGGAGAGGTAGCATTGGCCGGAATAGCACATACACAGCGCCCCGTGGGCGAATACTTCAATTTCGATGGGAGAATTCTCGCAGATATAACGGATCTCCTCCCGGCTCAGCTCCCGGCTGAGCACCACCCGCTTCAATCCCATTCCGGCGCACAGCAGCACTCCGGGCAGGGAGTGGATGGTCATCTGAGTAGAGCCATGGACGGGGATGCGGGGAGCGATCTGGCGGCAAAGCTGGACGACCCCCAGATCCTGGACGATGAAAGCGTCCACATTGCACCCGGCGGCATGGGCGATGATCTGGCTGAGCGCCTTGCTCTCCCGGTCGGAGACCAGGGTGTTCAGCGTCAGATGTACGGCCACGCCCCGGACATGGCAGTATTTCACTGCGTCCGGCAGGGTTTGGGGTGTGAAATTTTTCGCGCCCTGGCGGGCGTTAAAGCTGCCGCAGCCCAAATACACTGCATCCGCGCCATTCTGCACGGCGGCCTTCAGCGCCTCCATAGACCCGGCAGGAGCCAAAAGTTCCAACATAACTGCATCTCTCCGTATGGTATACTTAAAGGCATTATAGCACAAACCGGCCGGCACTTCTACCCCGTTTCGAGAAAATTAACAATTTCATCCCCCTGGTACCCCGCCTGATTTTCCGCCGCATTGACTTTTTTCCGCAGAAATGCTATATTTGGTAAAAACGTTTCCCCGGGAGGAGAACCCATGCTGTATCTATGGATGACGCTGTTCGCCGCCGCCGTGGTGGCCGCAGATCAGCTTACAAAATACCTGGTGGTGGCAAACATTCCCCTGTATACCCAGGTGGACGCCATCCCCGGCCTGTTTCACCTGACCTATGTGCAGAATACCGGCGCTGCATTCTCCGCCATGGAGGGGATGCGCTGGCTGTTCGTGCTGATTTTCCTGGGATTCACCCTGTTTATTTTCTGGGAATTTCCCAAAAAGCGCTGGCCTTTCACCACGCTGGAGCGCTGGTGTCTGGCGGCCGTCTATGCCGGCGGCCTGGGCAACATCATAGATCGGGTGCGCCTGGGCTATGTGGTGGACATGATCCAGGTGGAGTTCATCTCCTTCCCAGTGTTCAATGTGGCGGACTGCTTTATCACCTGCGGCTCTATTTTGCTGCTTGTCCACCTGGCATTCTGGAATAAAAGTTTCTGGAAGGACGGAAAGAAATGACCCTGTATGCCGATACGGCCGGGGAGCGGCTGGACGCCTTTCTCTCCCGCAGCGTGGAAAGCCTCAGCCGCGCCGCCGCCCAGAAGCTGCTGGAAGGGGGCTGCGTCCTGGTGAACGGCGAGCCGGCCAAAAAGAACCGCCGTCTGTCCCCCGGAGATGCAATTTCCCTGGAGGTGCCCCAGCCGAAGCCTCTGGAGGTGCCCGCCAGGGAGATCCCCCTGGAGATCGTCTACGAGGACGAGGATGTGCTGGTGGTGAACAAGCCCAAGGGTCTGGTGGTGCACCCGGCGGCAGGGCACCAAGAGGATACCCTGGTAAACGGGCTGCTCTTTGCCCGTGGCGAGCAGCTCTCCGGCATCAACGGCATTCTGCGCCCCGGCATCGTCCACCGCATTGATAAAGATACCTCCGGCCTGCTGGCCATCGCCAAAAACGACCTGGCGCACAGTGTGCTGGCCTCCCAGCTGAAGGATCACACCATGGCCCGCACCTATGAGGCAGTGGTCTGCGGAACCCTAAAGGAGGATTCCGGCACGGTGAACGCTCCCATTGGCCGCCACCCCAGCGATCGGAAGAAAATGGCCGTTACGGAGCGCAATTCCAAGCCTGCCGTGACCCATTGGGAGGTGGTGCACCGCTACCGGGGCTATACCCATATCCGCTGCCGGCTGGAAACCGGCCGTACCCACCAGATTCGGGTGCACATGGCCTACATCGGCCACCCCATCCTGGGGGACATGGTCTATGGCCGGAAAAAGCCGGAGCTGGGGCAGGATTCCCAGTGCCTCCACGCCTCCATTCTGCAATTTTTCCATCCCCGGGATGGACGGCCGGTACTGGTATTCGCCCCCCTGCCCGGGTATTTTCAGGAAGTTTTGGACAAGCTGGAAAGGATGAACTGAGTTGTCCCTTTATTCCGATATTCTTCTCACCGTAGATTTTGACCGCACCCTCACCGCCCCGGATTCCACCATCCCGGCGCGAAATCTGGAGGCGATCCGCTACTTTATGGATAACGGCGGGGCGTTCACCGTCAATACCGGGCGCTCTGTGGCCATGTTCCGCCCCTATCTGGACAAGATCCCCCACAACGCCCCCTTCCTGCTCTATAACGGCGCCGCCGCTTACCAGGATGGGGAACTGCGCCTCGTCCATCCCATTGAACTGCCCCTGCGGGAGACCCTGGAGGAAGTCCGCGCCGCCTTTCCCGGTCTGAATGTGGAATTGCAGGGGGTCGCCGCCCATTTCCGGCTGGAGGAGAATCCGGACTGGGACAAATTCTATGAGGCGGTCAACTGCCGCCATGAGCGGCTGCGTTACCAGGATTTTTCCGAACCGTTTCTCAAGTTTTCCGTGTTTGGAAAGATCCGGGAGTACACCGTGGACGGACTGTTTTCCGGCACGCCGGAGGAGCTGGCGCAGATGGATGCGGTGGAGGAATGGCTGCATGGGCGCTACGGGGATAAAATTGATATTTTCCGCGCCGCCCCCCGCATTGTCGATATCCAGACCCATGGCGTGTCCAAGATCCGCGCCGCCCGGGAGCTGCAGCAAACCCTTGGGCGGAGCACGCTGATCTGTGTCGGCGACGCGGAAAACGACCGGCTGATGCTGGAGGGGGCGGATTATGCGTTCTGTCCGGCGGACGGGCTGCTCCATAAGGATTTTCCCAATGTCTGCCCCTGCAGCCAGGGCGCTGTAGCGGATGTAATCTATGAAAAAATCCCGGAAATTCTCAAAAAGTCTTGACAGGCGTTTTTTTTTATGCTAGAATCTTGTAGCTGAATCCGCCGGGGCAGCGTCTTGCGGGTGTAGTTCAATGGTAGAACACCAGCCTTCCAAGCTGGATACGCGGGTCCGATTCCCGTCACCCGCTCCACACAAGAAACGCGCCAGTAGCTCATCTGGATAGAGCAACTGCCTTCTAAGCAGTAGGTAGGGGGTTCGAGTCCCTTCTGGCGTACCAGTCTAATCGCATATGGTGGGTGTGGCCTAGTCGGCTAAGGCGTCAGATTGTGGCTCTGAAGATCGTGGGTTCGAGTCCCATCACCCACCCCAGAAGCAAAAAGTTCCGATACTTACGTATCGGAACTTTTTTGCGCTTTTTTCCGGGAACAAACCTTCAAAATTTACTTTTTCAGAATTTTCTATGGTGGAAAATTCATTTGGCAAAATGATGATTTCCGCCACTTAAACGCCATTTCCCAACCATGTTTTGACAATACCCATGGAAAGGAGGTCAGGATTCCATGGGCAATAAAAAGAAAAAGCCCTCAAACAAACTCGAAACCGTGAAAACAATCGTTGAAATACTTGCCGGTCTGACAACGATTGCCAAGATGGTATACGAGATGCTCAAGGGCTAAATCCCAGGGAAGCGGGGAGGGAAACCTCCCCAAATCCTCTAGCCCTATTATAGCCTATCGAAAGGAGAAAATCAACTATGGGCAAACGAATTTTACGCAATCTGTCTAGTAGCTTCTGCATCTACCTGCTGGCAATTCTGAATCTGATCCACGCCGTGCAAACCAGCAGCTATGACTGGCTTCTGTGGTGCTCTCTGGCACTGGTGGCGCTTTCCCTGGTTTTGAACATCGCCGCTGCGGTAAAGGAGGCGCCGGATGGTCAAGCTTAAGCAGCTTCGCCATGGCGCTGGACTTTCCGTGCGGGCGCTATCCGAACGAAGCGGTATCTCAAAACGAACCATTGAGGACATCGAAGCGCGGGGCGACTGCCGAATATCCACAGCCTTTGTCCTGTGCAAAGCACTGGGATGTACGCTGAACGACTTTTACGAAGAAGAGGCCGGGGAATGATCCCTGGCCTCTTGTTCCCTCTCTGGACGTTTTTTACGGTACCATTATGCGCATATGCGCAGATAACCAGTTATTTGTGATCGCAGGCGGAGGAATACATCGCCTTGCAGATGGAAACGGAGCGGTCATGGATGCTCTGAATCAAGGTGGGGACATCTTCGATGCTCACCCGGTGAGAGATCAGATCACCGCAGGTGAATTTGCCGGAGTCCATCATTTCCACTGCGTAACGCCACTCGTTGATAGGCAAATTGCCGAAGTGGGAGTTCCAGATGCCGCTGATCGTGGCTTCTTTGCGCGGGAGCAGACTGTGGGCGCTCTGGGTGATCTGCGTGTTGCCGGCGGGATTACCCATTAGTACGATCCGTCCGAAAGGTTTGATGCAGTGAATGCAGTTTTCCAGCGCGCCGCTGAAGCCGGTTCCCTCTATGGCGATATCCGCCAGAGCGCCGCCGAAAGCTGCCTTCACATTCTCCAGGAAACCAGGGTCATTCGAGTTCAGCGTCTGGAAGCCGCAGCCTTCCGCAAAGGTGACCTTTTGATTTACCACATCTACCATAAGGACATTGGCTCCGGAAATCCGAGCCCAGCGCCCAGCCATGATGCCGATGGGACCTGCACCGAAGATCACTACGTTGGCTCCGGCAAACACCGCTCCTTTGCGGATGGCGTGCTGCGCCACGCAAGCGGGCTCCAGCATTGCCAGCTCCTCGAAAGACAGGTCAGGGTTATGGGATTCAATAAAATGCCAACTGCTGGGAACCAGGCAGTATTCGGCGAAGCCTCCGTCACAGCGGGAACCCATATAGTCATAGTCCTCGCACATGGCATAGTGACCGGATAGGCAGGGGTCGCATTGCCGGCAGGGAATCAGCGGGAAGACTGCGCCCCGGCGGCCTACCAGATCGGGATCGGCGTCCCCGCCAACCGCGACGATGGTTCCGGAAAACTCGTGCCCCAGGGTCAGCGGGTAAACGCCGCTGCTGGTGCCGTGCTCGTAAATTCGGGGGAGATCCGATCCGCAGATGCCGCAGGCACCGATGCGAACTAGAAGCTGACAATCCTTCGGTACAGGAACCGGAACGGTATCCGTGCGAAAATCTCCGATTTTATGCAGCCGCGCGGCTTTCATTGTTACGTGTTCCATATGCATTCCTCACTTCCCGATGATTGCATTCATCTTCTGAATGTTGCTGCTGAGGGGGAGCTGGGTGAAGAAGATGCTGGAACTTCCGCCGACGAACATAGTGGCACCGGCTTCGCGCATCAATTTTGCGTTTTCAAAGCTGACGTTCCCATCTACCTCGATTTCCACATCTGTGTGACCCGTTCCCTCAAGCAGATTGCGGGTATCTCGGATCTTTTGCAGCATAGCGGGGACAAGGGGCTGACCCGCAAAACCGGGGTTGACGGTCATTACTAGGATGCCGTCGATATCCTGCAGCAGATACTTGATCACTTCGGTGGGAGTAGCGGGATTGATTGCCAGCATGGCTTTGGCGCCCTCGGCTCGGATTGCGGCCAGCGTACGCTGGACGTGGGGGGTGCTCTCCCAGTGAACGGACACGAATTCATTGGGCTGGATGTTGAAGCAGTCCAGCTTCAGATCGGGTCGATTGATCATCAGGTGGATATCCAGGGGGATCTTTGTCAGCTTCCGAATCTGGTCACAGAAATTGATGCCGAGGGCGTAATTGGGGACGAATTCGCCGTCCATAATATCAATATGCAGGTAATCAATGCCGTTCTCCTCAAAGATCCGCAGCGTTTGCTCGATCTTCGCAAAGTCGATGCACATCAAGGAGGGGGAAAGTTTTGGTTTCTTCATAAAGCACAACCTCGTATCTTGTGTAAGAGATAATCCTATATTACACAAGTCAAAGTTGAGCGTCAACGAAGTCTGGGACAATGGTAGCTAAGTTGATAAAACCATGTTCCTAAACCCAGCGAACTGAGCGGAAACGTTCACAAATAATCACAAAACGCACACAAACAGGCATACGCGTTTGCTGCGCCAATGCGCAGGTCAATAGATCAGATGGTTCCCCAAAATGTCAATGTAGGCGCTATTGGTGGGTTTTTTGTCCGTGACAACGTAATCAATATCCCGGATATCGAAGGATTTGAAGAAAAACTCCTGATCGAATTTGGTACTGTCACAAAGAAGGATATGTTTCTTGGAATTATCGTAGAAAGCGCGTTTAACGGACACATTCTCATCGCTTAGTTCCATAGCGCCCTGGGCGAGGGAGAAACCGGCGCAGGAGAAGAAGAAGATATCCGCAGTCATATTGGAGATGCACTGGATCGCCAGATTCCCAGTAAATTCATCGTAGGGGGAACGGAGATAACCGCCACAGCAAAGCACGGATAAGTTGGGGGAACTCGGCAAAGAGGTGAGGATTCCAAGGCCATTCGTTGCAATTCTTACATCTAAATAGTTTACCAGCTTCTGCGCCAGAAAGGAGGCAGTAGAGCTGGAATCGAAGAAATAGTTGGTAGAGCTGGATAAAAACCGGGAAGCAAGTTCCGCGACCCTCCGCTTTTCCTCCTGCTGCTGTGTCCGGCGCAGACCTGCCGGGAGATCGAAATTCGTACCGTTGGTCAGCACAGCGCCGCCGTGAACCCTCTGCAGAAAACCCATGTTCTCCAGCTCGGTCAGATCCCTGCGGATGGTACTGGGACTCGCGAACAGGTTCTTTGCCAGATTTTGGACGCTGGCGCTGCGGTGAATCTCCAGATAATTGAGAATTTGCTTGTGCCGGTCTGTACAAAGCATAGCAACGTCCCCCTTTGTGTGCTTAATTGCGAGCGTTCATGCTCGTTTTTTGCGGTTTCATTCTATCACATACCAAACCATTTGTCAATCATTCGTAAATAGTTGACAAACAACAGGCGTTTGAGATATAAATGAATTATTGATATTGATAGTGGTTTCGGTTTTATAAGTTGCTTTGCAGGTTGGGTTTGCACAAAGATGACGGAAAGTGCGCGTTTCCAAAATTTGTGCACTTGAAAAATAAGCAAAACACGCATAACTTATAATGGAAGGCATGGCTCGACCGTGGCTGCGGAAAAGTGAAAACAATCGGGATTACAGAACATGGAGGAATACTATGAGCGTGGGCATCAACATTGAAAACGCGGTCAAGAAGTTTGGTAATAACACCATTATCCACGGCTTGACCTTGCATGTCAGGGAGGGTGAGTTTTTTACGCTCCTTGGCCCTTCCGGTTGCGGCAAGACCACACTGCTGCGAATGATCGCGGGCTTCAATTCCATTGAAAGCGGCACCTTTTCCTTTAATGATAAGGTGATCAACAACATTGACCCTGCCAAGCGGAACATTGGCAGGGTTTTTCAGAACTATGCAATCTTCCCACATCTGAGCGTTCGCAAGAATGTGGAGTTTGGCTTGCAGAACCGCAAGCTGTCCAAGAAAGAGGTAGCAGAGCGGGCGGATAAGTATATGAAGCTGGTTCATGTGGACGAGTATGCTGAGCGAATGCCCGACCGTCTCTCCGGCGGCCAGCAGCAACGCGTGGCGCTGGCGCGCGCTCTGTGCATCCAGCCGGATGTCCTGCTGATGGACGAGCCGCTGAGCAACCTGGACGCTAAGCTGCGAGTAGAGATGCGCAGCGTCATCAAGCAGATCCAGCATGAGGTCGGCATCACCACTGTCTACGTCACCCACGACCAGGAGGAGGCCATGGCAGTCTCGGATCGGATCGCCGTCATGAACGCAGGGGTCATTCAGCACATCGGAACCCCCAAGAATATCTACCAGCGGCCTGCAAACACCTTCGTTGCTACCTTTATTGGCCGGACGAACCTGTTCAACGGCAAGCTGAAAGTAAGGGGCGATGTATGCGAGATCACATTTGATAATGGCTATGCCATTGAGATGAAGAACATCCGTCCCGAGATGCGCAGGGATCAGGACGTAATCATTTCCATCCGACCCGAGGAATTCGTGGTATGCGGTGCGAATGAGAACGGCCTGCAGGCGGAGGTCACCGACCATATTTTCCTGGGTCTGAATACCCACTATACCGTGAAGGTGGGCATGGATCAGGAGGCAGACATCATCCAAGAATCCTCCATCGATTCCATTATCCCCAAGGGAAGCACCGTTTCCCTGAAAATCAAGACAGATAAGATCAACATCTTTTCGGCAGACGGCTCCCAGAATATTCTCACCGGCGTCAATGACGATAAGGAAGCGGGTGACAAAGCATGCGTTTGAAACAGAAGAAATTTGAGGTCTGGTCCGTGGTTTCCATGGTTTTGCTGGCGGTTTTTCTGGTGTTCTTTGCCTATCCGATCATTACTCTGCTCCGGCAGGCTTTCGTTTCCCCGGATGGCTGCTTCACATTGGAATATTTTGCCAGGTTTTTCAGCAAAAAGTACTATTACGGAACGATCCTGAACAGCTTCAAAGTGTCGATCTGTGTAACCATTGTTTCTCTGGCGATCGGCATCATATTTTCTTATTTCTACTCTTTTTACAAGCTCAAGGGCGCAAAATTCCTGTTTGTGGCCAGTCTTCTGTGCTGTATGTCTGCGCCTTTCATCGGCGCCTACGCCTGGGTTCTGCTGATGGGCCGCTCCGGTGTGATCACCAAGATCATCAAGGATCTGTTCGGTGTCCGCACAGTCAGCATCTATGGATTCTGGGGCATTCTGCTGGTGCAGGCTACCAAGTTCTATCCGCTGGTCATGATCTATATGAACGGTATGTTCCGCAATATCGACAACAGCCTGATGGAGGCATCTTCCAACCTGGGCTGCCAGGGTGTCAAGCGGTTCTTCAAGGTAGTCCTCCGGCTGTCTATGCCCACCATCCTGGCGGCTGCGCTGCTGGTGTTTATGCGGGCGTTTGCAGACTTTGGCACCCCTCTGATGATCGGCGAGGGTTTCCGTACCTTTACCGTGGAGATCTATAACCAGTTCCTTTCCGAAACCGGTTCGGATTACTCTTTCGCTTCTGCCATCAGCGTGATTGCGGTTATGCTGACAGCGGCGATTTACCTCATTCAGAAGTTGGCGACCAAGAAATTCAGCTTCACCATGAATGCCCTGCATCCCATCGAGAAGAAGGAAGCCAAGGGTATCTCCGGCTTCTTCATGCACCTGTTCTGCTATCTTGTGGTGGCGGTGTCTGCGCTGCCTCAGCTTTATATCATCTACGTTTCCTTCCGCAACTCCAAGAACGGCGTTTTCCAGCCGGGTTACTCCCTGTCGAACTATGCGGAGGCAATCGATAAGCTGCTGTTCCGCGCCACAGGCAATACAGTGATCGTGGGAGTGGTGGCTCTGGCGATCATCATTATCATGGCAATCATGATCTCCTATCTGACTGTCCGACGTCCCAATACCCTGAACCACACAATCGATACCATGTCTATGATCCCTTACATCCTGCCCGGCAGCGTTATCGGTATCGCGCTGGTATCCGCGTTCGGCAAGAAACCCCTGGTTCTGACAGGCACGCTGGCGATAATGATTATCGCTGTGGTTATTCGCCGTCTGCCCTATACCACCCGGTCTGCGACGGCGACTCTGATCCAGATCCCCATGAGCATCGAGGAAGCAGCGATCAGCTTGGGTTCCTCCAAGATAAAAACCTTCTTCAAGATCACTGTGCCTATGATGTCCAGCGGTATCATCTCCGGCGCGATCCTGAGCTGGGTCTCCATCGTTACGGAAGTCTCCAGTGCGGTCATCCTCTATAACAACCGCTCCATCACCCTGACAGTGGGAACCTATTCCGCCATCTCCCGAGGAAACTTTGGCGCAGCGGCTGCCTTTGCCACCGTAACCACTGTGCTGACAGCTATCTCTCTGATCATTTACCTGAAGGCAAACAAGTCGGAGAATATCGAAATATGATAAATACTTCCCCCTCATTTTTTGTTCGGTATATGCGGAAGATGAACCCCCTTCCGTGTGGCTGAAAGAGGAATTTCCCGTATATAACACCCTTTTGGGTGTTGTAGAAACAGTGCTGCAGGCAAGACGCACTAAAAATATTTTTGTAAAGGAGAAAAAACTATGAAAAAGCTTATCGCTCTGCTGCTGGCCACAATGATGGTCGTCTCCCTGTTTGCCGGCTGCAACCAAGCTCCCGATCCTACTGACCCTCCCACGGAAGTTCCCACCGAAGTTCCTACCAAAGCTGAGCTGGAGGGCACTCTGGTCGTCTACTCCACCCAGACCGACTCCGATCACGAGGTATTCCTGGAGATCTTCAACGAGAAGTACCCCAAGGTCGAGGTGGAGTTCATCAACGACTCTCTGGGCGCGCTGCTGGCTCGTGTTGAGGCTGAGAAGGAGAACCCCCAGGCGGACGTTATCTTCGGCGGTCTGTCCCAGACGGACGGCGACGCCTACCACCACCTGCTGCAGCCCTATACCCCTGCTTACGCTGCCGACTGCGGCATCGAGTCTGACGGCTACTATACCTACTTTACCTACCAGTATGTCTGCCTGATTGTCAACACCGAACTGCTGGAAGAACTGGGCGTTGCAGTCAAGGGCTACAAGGATCTGCTTCAGCCTGAACTGAAGGGTCAGATCATCCTGGCGGATCCCGGTGCTTCCTCCTCTGCATGGCGTCAGCTGCAGACCATGCTGGCTGTCACCGGCGAGACCTTCGGCGATGATGCTGCTTGGGAGTACTGCAAGAACCTGATCTCCAACACCGATGGCGTTACCACCAACAGCTCTTCCACCGTCTACAATAGCGTCTACAACGGCGAGTACGCTGTCGGTCTGACCTATGACAACGGCGCGATCTCCCTGCTGGCTTCCGGCGCTGACAACTGCGAGATCGTCTGGCCCGAGGAAGGCAACACCGTCTGCGGTTTCGCCTCCGCTATGATCAAGGATTGTCCCCATCCCGAGCTGGCTGCCGCTTTCCTGGATGTCCTGTCCTCTGCTGAGTTCCAGCTTGCCCGTGAGAAGGTCGCCGGTTCCCGCGGTACCAACACTACCTACGTCAACGATGAATCCTACTTCCCTGCTGATCTGAATGACAGCGTTGTTGCGGTTGACTTCGTTGCGCTGGCCGCTGAGAAGAACGAGTTGATCACCAAATGGACCAATCTGTGGGCGGAGATCAACGGCTGATTTTCCAATTTTTGCCATCTGAATTTCTAATTGACTCGCTTGCCAACAAGGGCGGCGGCCGGCTAATGCCGGCCGCCGTTTCACCTTTGTCGTGTTATGTGCCAAATCCTACTCCTCTGCATCTGGAATATATTCCAGAATATCTCCAGGCTGGCATTTCAGCACCCGGCAGATGGCTTCCAGCGTGCTGAAGCGGATGGCCTTCACTTTTCCGGTTTTCAAATAGGAAAGATTGACGTTGGAGATTCCCACCTGGGCAGCCAGCTCGTTCAGCCGCATTTTCCTATCCGCCAGAATCCTGTCCAGTCGAATCACAATCACAGCGTATGATCCACCTCGTCTTGCAGCGCGATGCCATGGTGCAGGATATAAGCCGCCACTAGACAAGCGATCCCAGGCACCAGTCCATTCAGGAGATTCCCTCCGGCGCTCAGGGCGATCTGGCTGCCAGCCAGCTGATTGGTGATCCACTGGAGGAACAGCTTGACCAGCGGAGCCAGCAGGGAGGTGGCGAACTGGATCAGCCCATAGGCCAGCAGATACCGGGCGTTTTCCTCCACAAAGATCTGCCCCCGTCCCACATTGGCAAATAGCCGCCCCAGAAACCAGTAGGCGAAAAGCAGCGGCAGCACCTCCGCCGCGTACATCAGGGTAAGGCCGATGTGGGTAGCCAGTTCCACCTCCCCCGCCGCGTTGGCCGTGACCCGGACATCGTCCGGACTGTGCACCAGCAGATAGTTCGCTTCCCCTGGTTTTTCCTCGGCATAGATAGCCCGCTCATAGTATTCTCCCCCTACCCGGAGGGCAAAGGTCTGCCGCCCCAGGCACGCCAGCACCAGGCACAGCCCGGCGAACCCCACCAGGAGATAGCAGACGGCTTCCATCACTGCCGCCGCCGTTTGGGCGGCGCGTTCGTTCAAAATTCGTTTCATGGTTCTCACCTCACCAATACAGTAGCACAGGAAATCAAGTTTGTCAATAACTATTTAATGATAAACATTAAATAGTTTGCAGCTTGCCTTTCTGTCAATGCTGTGCTATCATAGGGGTAGCAAGCAAAACGGAGGGAGCCCTATGGAATGCGCGCTGCGCCCCTGGCGCATAGAGGACAAATACGCCCTGGCGGATACCATTAACAACAAGCGAATCCAGGACAATCTGCGGGACGGACTGCCCTACCCTTATACGGTAGACGACGCGGAAGAATTTATCCGCGCCACACTGTCTGCGGACAAGACAAAAACATTTGCATTCGCGATCACTGCAAGCAATACCCTCATCGGCAGCATTGGGGTATTTCGGTGCGGCAATATCCACTTCCGCACCGCCGAAATGGGATATTATATCGGCCAGCCCTATTGGGGAAAGGGGTACGCCACCAGCGCAGTGAAGCAAATTTGCAGGTATGTATTTGACAATACCGATATCCTCCGGATTTTTGCGGAGCCTTTCGCGTATAATACTGCCTCCTGCCATGTGCTGGAAAAGGCCGGCTTCCAGTTGGAGGGAACCTTGCGCAGCAACGCCGTGAAAAACGGCAGGATACTGGATATGCGTCTGTACGCGCTGGTAAAAGAGTTCGCCGCATCGCAGACGCCTATTGCGTAAACAACGACAAAATTATTTATGCAAAGACGCATCCGCCAGACAAATGGGCGGATGCGTCTTTGCATCGGGAGCGCTTACCCCTTTGAGATCTCCCCCGTCAATTCACAGCTTTTTTTCGCCGCAAATCCGCAATACATGGATCACAGCGGCGGAAGCAACGCATGGCGCGGTTTCTTTGCCATGCGTTTTTTGCTTACGCACCGTCCACGCCCTCCGCTTCTAGCGCAGCCCGGAGCTTTCCCAAGGCTCTTTTTTCTATCCGGGAGACATAGCTGCGGCTGATGCCCGTAACCAGCGCCACCTCCCGCTGGCGCTGGGGCGGCACGCCGCCCAGACCATAGCGCAGCATAATGACCTGCCGCTCCTGCTCCGTGAGACAGTGCTCCACCGCCCAGGCAACCCGGCGGACATTCTCCCGGCCGCTGATTTGCTCCAGCAAATCCTCGTCCTGGCTCACCACGTCCATCAGCGACAGCGCCGCCCCGTCCGTGCCTGTCTCGATGTAGTCCGACAGGGACACATCCTGGCTGCTCTTCTTCTGACTTCGAAAGTGCATTAGGATCTCATTTTCTACGCATCTGGCGGCGTAGGTTGCCAGGCGCACCCCCTTATCCGGCTTAAAGGTGGAAATACCCTTGATTAAGCCAATGGTTCCGATGGAAATGAGATCCTCCTGGTCGCCGGTCTGGGCAAAATATTTCTTGGTGATGTGGGCAACCAGGCGGAGATTGCGTTCGATAAGGACATTTCTGGCCTCCTCATCCCCCTGGGCGGCAAGGGCGAGATAGTGCTGCTCCTCCTGGGCGGAGAGCGCCTTGGGGAAGCTGCCTGAGGAAAGCTGCAGGGAATACAGCAAGCTGCTGAGCATCAGCCATACGGTGGCCAACATTGCCGTCACCTCCATGCCCTACTCTATTCCCCACGGCTCGTCTGCTTTCCGGGTTTTGAGATATAAAAAAGGCATACCCGTACAGGTATGTAGGAAATACCTGCACGGGCATCTGCTAGAGAAACACCATCTGCACCAAAATCATATAGAGCACCGTGCCGACGGTGATGCTTAAAAGCACGTTCCGCCTCCACAGGTGCAGCCCTGCGGTGACCGCCACGGCGATCCCCTCCGGCAGACCATAGGGGTATGTAAATACCGCCGTATCCTTCAGGCAATACACCACCAGCAGCCCCATCATGGCTGCGGGAATGGTCGTGCTGAGGTAGGAGACCACTTTGGGCTGCCGCTTCTTCTCCGGGAAGAGCACAAAGGCCAGGAACCGGGTCGCCGCCGTCCCCGCCGTGATGCACGCCAGAATAATAAGCGCCTGAATATCCGTCAATCGCACAGCTTGTTCCTCCCTCCCAAAAGCACCGCGAGAATCAGCGCCATGGCGGGGATGACCATGTTGTCCCCGCCCAACACCATCAGGGACAGCACTGCCGCCAGGATGCCTGTCAACCCGCAGAACGCATTTTTCCTGGTCTTCATCTGTTCCAGGAACAGCACCACAAACATGGCGGTGAGGGCAAAATCCAGCCCCTTCGTATTGACGGCCAGGAAATTCCCCAGCACGCCTCCCAGGAAGCTGGCCGCCACCCAGTACAGCCAATCCAGCAGGGATACCGCGAGATAAAAATCCCCCGCCGCCATGTCCTCCGGCACCAGCGCCGTGGAATTGATGGCGAACGTCTCATCACACAGGGCGAAGATCAGGAAGCCCTTGCGCCGCCCTACGCCCCGATACTTGTCCAGCATGGACAGACCATAAAACAGGTGCCGGGCATTGACCATCAGGCTCAGCAGGAACGCCGGAACCGGCGCAAAAGCGCCGGTAAGAAATGTAACCGCCACAAACTGCATACTGCCGCAGAAAGCCGTAGCGCTGAACAGCAGCGACCACTCGGGTCCGTAGCCCTTGGAACTCATCAGAATGCCATAGGCAAGCCCCAAAACCGAAAAACCGGTGAGCACCGGGACGGTGGCCGGGAATGCCCGACGAAATACGCTCCCCCAGGAGCGCATTTTTTTGCCCATAAATCTCCCTCTTTTCAACGGGTTTCCCCCAAATCTTCCGATCTTTCAAAAGTCTCCTGACTATCCGCCAGAGCGGAAAGCAGTTCTTTTGCCCGAAAAAAATCCATATAGAATTCCCCCTCCCTTTTCGTACAGTATAGTCGAACTGCCGGGGAAAATCAAGCAATCGCTGTAAATCCAGGAAATTTCCGCCAAAAAGCAAAGAGCGGGGGAAATTTTCCCCCGCTTGGTGGTCATTGCTCTGCGCCTGCCAGGCGGAATACCGCCATACCCGGCGCATCGTTGGAAAGCAGATTGGCCTGATAGAGCACCTGTGCCGCGTCTCCCCGGGTCAGCGGGGCTTCCGCCGTCAGGGCGATTCCGCTGCCCTGCATCGCCTCCATGGCGCTCTGCGCCCAGGCAGGCACTTCCTCCTCCAGCTCCGCAGCAGTGGTCAGATCCAGGGCATTCTGGAGCATCACCGCAGCCTCCGCCCCGGTGACTGCCTCATCCATCGCGTCCATGGATTCCTGCGGCAGCCCGGCGGTCAGCCCGGCGCGAAGCGCCGCCGTCAAATAGGGCTGGAACCATTCCGGCGCTCCCTGGGAGGCCGCCGTCTCCGTTTCCTCCACAGGAATATTCAGGCTTTTGATGAGCATGGTCAGGAATTCCCCGCGGTTCACCGTCTTCTCCGGGTAGAAGCAGTCGGCATCCCCTACCTTTTCCCCAATGAACAGGCCGGTGTTGCGCATCCATTCGGCGGCGAACCGGCAGTCATGTCCCAGGGTATCCTGATACTGCTGGGCGTCCGTGGGCTTCAGAATCTGGATCGTCACGGTGGCCTCCCGGGATACGTTTCCGGCGGGGTCTGTGGCGGTGAAGGTAAAGGAATCCACGCCTACCTTGTTTTTCTTAGGGGTATAGGTGAAGCTGCCGTCCTCCGCGATGGTTACTTCGCCCCGCTTGGGCTGACGAATGACGGAGTAGGTCATGGTCTGTCCTTCCGGATCTGTGACTTTCAGCTTGGCGGTATTGGGCAGATTTTTGTAAGTCTCCAGCGCCATATCCTCCGCCACAGGCGCCTTGTCCTCTTTGCCCCGGATGGAGATGGTCATAGTGGCGTTTTGCGCCACATAATCCTCATAAATAGGCAGATAGGTGACGCTGGCAGTTTGGTCTGTCTCTGTGCGCAGAGGCGCGAAGGTCATCTGCGCGATCTGCTCCTGGGTCAGAATGTCCCCGGGGCGCAGCACCCGGCTGCCCAGCAGCACCGTGCCGGAGGCCGCGTCAGGAAGCTGTAGGATGCAGATGCCCTCCAGCGCCTCCTCCTGGGAAAAATCCTGCGCGCTGAAGCAGTAGACGCTGTCGCTGTCCACTTCCGCACCCAACGCGGGAATGACGACGCCCGCCAGGCAGAGAGCCGCCGTCAGCAGACAAAGAAATTTTCGAAACATGGCAAAAACCTCCTGAAATTTGTTTCGGAGGTAGTGTTTGCAAGAAAGAGAAAAATATGCGTGCAGGAGAAAAATTTTCCAGGTATCCCGCTGAAACTCCTGCGGCAAAACATACCCGCGGCGGAAAATATCCGCCGCGGGCATTCATAAACTTTATGCTTCTTCCTTGTCCTGGGGCAAAATCAAGTTCATCACCGTGGCAATGACAAAGGTCATGATGATGCCGTTCTGGGCGAAGATCTGCCCCACCCATGCGGGCAGCTGATCCAGCGCCTGGGGCACCATGCCCAGTCCCACGCCCAGACCCAGCGCCAGGGCCACGATCATGCCGTTGCGGCCGCCCAGCTTCTCCCGCTGGAGGGACTGCATACCGCTGACCAGAATCATGGCGAACATGATGACCGCCGCGCCGCCCAGCACCGACTGGGGCATGACGGAGAGAATGGCGGACAGCTTGGGAATAAACCCGCAGCCCAGCAGGAACACCGCGCCGGTCATGATGCAGAAGCGGTTTACCACCTTGGTCACCGCCACCAGCCCCACATTCTGGCTGAAGGAGGTATTGGGAAGGACGCCGAACAGGGCGGCTACCAGACTGCCCAGGCCATCGGCGATCACGCCGCCGGAAAGCTCCTGGTTGGTTGGCTCCCGATCCAAGCCGCCGTTGGTGATGCCGGAAATGTCACCCACCGTCTCCACCGCAGTGGCCACGAACATGATACCCATGGCCACAATGGCCTCCCAATGGAACTCAAAGGAAATGCCCAGCAGGAAATAGGGCTTGGGGATGCTGAACCAGGGAGCGTCTATGACCTCCTGGAAATTCACCATACCCAGGCAAATGGCCACGATATAGCCCACCACAATGCCGATGAGGATGGAGGATACGCTGAGAAAGCCCTTTGTAAACTGCTTCAGCAGCACGATCACCACCACCACGATGGTGCCTACCAGCAGATGCTGCCATGCGCCGTAGTCCGCCGCGCCGGAACCGCCGGCAAAATAGTTGATGCCCACAGGCAGCAGGGACAAGCCGATGGACATGATCACCAGGCTGGTGACCACCGGCGGGAACAGCTTCTTCAGGGGCTTGATGAAGAAGCCCAGGACGACCTCTAAAATAGAGCCCAGCAGCGACGCGCCCAGGATGGAACCATAGCCGAAGGTGCTGCCGATGGACTTGCAGGTGCCAAGAAAGCCGGAACTGGTGCCCATCACCACCGGCAGGCGGCAGCCCACCTTCCAGATGGGGTAGAGCTGCACCAGTGTGACCGCGCCTGCTACAAACATGGCGTTTTGGATCAAGGCGGTTTTCAGGCGCATATCCATGTTCAGCAGACCGCAAATGATGATCAGCGGCGAGACGTTCCCCAGAAACATGGCCAGAATGTGCTGGATACCCAGAGGGATCGCCTTTCGCAGAGGCACTCTCCCATCCAGCTTGTAAATGTTTTCTTCCGACATAAGAAACTCCTTACTTCCTGCGTCATTCAGCGCAGACGGCAAGGAACGCGAAAGCCCCCCGGCCATGGCAAGGGGGTATTTTCCGCGTAGTCCGCCGGATATGGCCGGCAGGTAGAGACTTACAGCCCATTTTGCTGAAATTATACGCATGATTTACCCGGCAATCCTACCACATTTCCCCTTGTTTTGCCAGTCCCTTTTGGAAAATCCACATTTTTGACAAAAGTCCCGCCGTTTCGCCGCCCATACTGGCCAAACTGCCGGAAATGCAGAAAAGACGGGGAAAATCCCCGTCTTTTTGGACTTCTATCGGTTTACCGGCGGCGGCTGCGGGTACGGTGATCGCTATACTGGCGAATGGTGGAGATCTTGCTGTCCGATTCGGACATAAACTGCTTCAACCGTTCCTCAAACAGCTGATCCGCCGTCTTGGGCGCTGGGGGCGGCGTAGGCGTCCGTTGGGGGCGCTTCTGTGCCTGCGCCGGATTCTCCCGCCGGCCGGCGTTTCCGCTGCGGCCGCCGCTCTCCCGGGCGGGCTTCGGCTCCAGACGCTTGATGGACAGGTTGATCTTTCCATTTTCCGTTCCAATGACCACGACCTTTACATCCTGCCCCTCCGTCAAATGCTGGCGGATGTCGCTGACATAAGTGTTCGCCACCTCTGAGATATGTACCATGCCGGTACGGTTCTCCGGCAGGCTGACAAACGCGCCGAAATTGGTGATGGATTTGACCTTCCCCTCCAGGATCTCTCCAACAGTTATCTCCATAGTTTCCTCTGTTTCCTCCGTTTTTGGATTACTTCGTGTGATAGATGATGGTGTCCGGCAGATAAAGCCCCAGCTCCTCCTGGGCGATGCGCTGGATGGCTTCCACGCTTCCCAGCTGCTCCAGATAGTCCTGCAGCTTCTGGTTCTGTTCCTGCAATTCCAGAGCCTGTTCCCGCAGAGCCGCCGTCTCCTGCCGGGTGGTCTGGATCAGGATGCCCAAGGCTACCATGGATAGAATACACAACACCAGCATACCCAGCAGCGCGATCCGAAGCATCGGATGACTCCTTTGCAGAATCAGCCGGACGTTCCCTTTTTCCAGGCTTTTTCCCGCCATGGCCGCCGCCTCCTGTTTCCCGCCGCTTTTCGCGGCGTTTGCTGTTTCTTATTGTACCCCATTTTTTCCCACTTGCAAAGCCTTTTTTGCAGATTTTGCAGAATTTTTCAAAAACTTTTTTTACCGGCGTCGAAAGCGCCCGGAAAATCCCATGGCTTATCCGCCAAAATCCCGCGAAAACCGGCTGTACCAGCCATCCCAGGCACCCCTCAAATATCCACGCGCCCAAAAACAGCGCCGCCGTATACCCCAGGCGCACATCGCCCCGGCAGACGGCAAAATGGAGATATATCCATATCCACAGCGCCGCCCCCAGAAAGAGGATGTCCGCCGCTGCGGCGGCTTTCCGGCGCAGCGGACGCAAAAAACCATACCAGGCGCCCAGTCCCATGCCCAGCAGCAGCCCGCTGGCGAACCGAGCCGCCGCCACCGCGGGAGCGCTCATCCAAAGAGGCGGCGCAGGAAGCTCCCGGCGGGTCTTGGCTCTTCATAGCTGAACGCCGTGACCTTGCCCTCCACCGCCACCTGCCCCCCGTCCAGAGAGAGCTGCTTGAGCTGCAGCCCCTCCCCCTGGATCACCAGCGTCCCCAGGCTGGTGTGGAGGATCACCGCCGTCTCGTCAAAACTCAGCACCTCCGTCACCCCGGTCATGGTCAGGCTGCTCCGTTCGGTCAATGTCAGCTTATGGGGAAGCCGCGGCTTCTCATCCCCCATGTCCATCCCTCCTTTGCTTGCTCCAGCCTATGCAGCAGCCTTGGGGGATATGCAAAGGAGCGCCTGCGGGGTGCGGTTGTTTGCGGTATCGTGGAGTATCACGGAAAACGGTAAAGTCGATTAGTCGTTGTTTCGATGTGGGGTATGTCCCGCACTGTGAAAACAGCCGAATCAGCCGTTATTTATAAAAAGTTCCACCTTAACCAGATGAATTCCACGCAAAATCTTGAAAAACTTGAACCAAAAGTGTAAAATACATTTGTATGGGCACACACTTTTAGGAGTTGACAGGAGGTACCATCATGAAACGCTTATTTGCTCTGTTGCTTGCGATAGCAATGGTTTTTACCCTTGTTGCTTGCGGGGATATGACAAGGAACGAAACGCCTTTGTTAGATGCCCCAGAAAATACAACGCCAAGCGCAACAATGAATCCGGGGCAAAACTCAGTGAACTTATCAGATGAAATATCAAAAGCTATTGAATTGGGCATTGCAGATGACAACACAGCAAAGAAACTAACGGATCATATTACTTATCAGGACTTCTGTTCTATGATAGACTCCCTTGTGGAGCTTCTTACACCTGAGCAAATGAATGATTGGCAGTCCCGTTCTGCATTGTTCCATGATAGCAGGGAACTGATGAACCGCATGGAGGGCGCCATTGTGTTCTTATACGCAGCAGAGTGTATGAATTTGGACACTGTCGGCTTTGAATATAATATTCCGTTGGAGGACTTTGTGGCTCCCGGAACTGATTTTTGGGCGGGTGCTACAGTGAATAATAGTCTGTTGCCAAATGTCCACGACCCATATTTTGCCGAGGAACTCTTAGATACGGATTACAGTTGGCGTTGTGAGGAAACCTATTGGAACAGCGCAATACGTTTTGTTGAGTATTATTCTTATGGCAATGGTAAAACCTATTTTGATTACGATGAAGCGTATTTGCTGAATCTTGGTGAACCGTTTACTTATGAGGCCGCAGTATGTGCTTTGGAGCGGCTTTATGAAACAGGGCTGTTCGCACAGTATGTTCCTGTGGAGGAGGTTTCCTATGTGGCTTCGGAGGCGCTTGTGTCCAATGCTGCAAAGTTGCCGGAAGCATCTGAAAAGTCTTTACCGGATTGGCACGGTTGTACTATAGCTATGCGCTCATGGGCGGGCGTAAATTATGCCGGTATGTATTACGAAGAGGAGGAAATTGCGGTACTTTCAGAGCAAGGCTTTAATTTTGTCCGTGTACCCCTACAGTCCTGGCAATTTTTTAAGGGAGAGGATTTTTCGCAGGTCAATCCACAGGCGCTTCTTAATTTGAATCAGCTTATTGAATGGTGCGCTGAATATGGTATTCATATTTGCATCGACCTTCACGATATGCCCGGGTTTTATACCGGAGGTGACGATGCCGCCATTGACTTGTTCGAGAACGAGGATCGTCAGCAGCTCTTTGTTGATTTTTGGACTTTTTTTGCAACCTACTATGAAGATGTTCCCACGAACCTACTCAGCTTCAACTTGCTGAATGAACCGCATGCCAGCGGAGAGTTGGACAGCACCGTTTATGCCAATGTAATGCGTCCTGCCATTGCGGCCATTCGTGATGTCAATTCCAACAGAATTATCTTTGCTGACATGATCGACTTTATCAATGGTACACCTGTGTATGAATTGGTCGATACGGGTGTGGCACAGGCATGGCATCCTTATTTTTTGGATGCGACGGCTACAGCTTGGCCGGCCAATTTTATCAACGGGTTTATTCATAGAGAAAACGGAACACTTACACTGAATGGAAACTTTCCTGCAAATACTTCTTTACAATTTGTGATTACAAGCTTCCATGCTATGGGAGAATTGGCTGTATTAGCTAACGGAGTCGAAGTATCCACCCTTGCCCTTGGCGGTGAAGCAATCGGTGAAAACGGTTGTATCAATATCGGCGAGGAAGGAACAGGTGGTGAATATAGAGATTATGAAGGCGTGATGTTAGAGGTTAAACTCCCTACGGCAGCATCTCAAATTAAACTTGAACTGAGCGACTCGTGGTGGTATAGAATCAA
>DVKX01000001.1 GCA_018715805.1 Candidatus Faecousia intestinigallinarum
AAATGACTCGTCCGATACAATCACCTCCCGTGTTAGTAAGAGAGCGCTATTTTATTCTGATAGCTACCTGCATTTTCGATGTGACATCATGTCTGCAGAATTACCAATCCTTGGACGAAATCATCGTCAAACATTATCTACCCGTGCATCTTCTTCTGAGGTGACGCGTTCTCTGAACCCCAACGCTTCCAAATCGCAGTCATCATCTTCTTCGGAATCAATCGGCTGTGAATCGGAAGTATCCTCAGTATCAAATGGATCATTGGATGCACATAGAAGATTGGTTCCTGCCATGTCTGCTTTCGTCATTAGCAATCTTCTTAATCTGATTCCGCAAAATGTCACGACAGCAGCAAGTGCAAAATACTGAGCGCAGCTCGTCAGATAAAGATTTACGATTGCCAGTTCATTTCCTTTTACCGGCACACCTTGGTCAAGCTGCATGGCGATGTTCTGATGGCAGGCCACCAGAGAAACTATTGCGGTGATCAGTAAGGCCACTGCAAGGATATAGAAGATTATCGGAAGGATAATGCCCTTTTTCGAGGGTTTTGCAAATGGGGAGTTTTCCATTTAATTTCGCCTCCCTTCATTGCGGCGGGAGCCGCCTTTTCGCGGCTGCGCTTGTTCAGAAGATCCTTGCACACGCTCCAGCACCTGCAATTCGCCCTTTTTCAGCCGGAACACCACATCAGCCTGCTTTGCCAGTTCATTGGAGTGGGTGACAACCACCACGCATTTGTTCATCTGATGGGCACTCTCTTTGAGAATCTCGGTGATGTCCTGGGCGGTTTCCTCGTCCAGATTTCCCGTAGGCTCATCGGCCAGAATCACCGGGGCCTCGCTTGCCAGCGCCCGTGCGATGGCTACCCGCTGCTGCTGGCCGCCGGAGAGCTTCAGCACGTTCCGTTTGGATTCTTCCTTCGTAAGCCCCAGGCGCTCCAGAATCGGCAGCGGCGGCAGCTTGGAAGTAAGAGATACATTCTCCGAGGGCGTTAAGTAGTCAATCAGGTTGTACGCTTGGAAGATGAACGCCACATGGTTTTTTCGGTGGTCGCCCAAACCGGTTTCGGCAATATCCTGTCCGTCAAAATAAATCTGACCGCTGCCGGGGCTGTCCAGCCCGCCGATCAGAGAAAGCAGGGTGGTCTTTCCGCAGCCGGAAGGCCCCAGGATAGCATAGAGCTTGCCCTGTTCCATCTCGGCGTTGATCCCTTTCAGGACTTTCCTTTTATTGTCGTAGGAATATCCCACTTGTTTCAGTTCCATGATACTCATAGTGATTACCTCGTTTCTTTGTTTTTGGTTAGTCGTTGTGTCATATCTGCATTATTCCATTTGAGAGAGAATCTGTTTCGGTTTCAGCCGAATCGCCGGGATACAGGATACCATCACCGAGGCGAGCAGCAGGGCCGCACCTACAACCGCCACCATCATAAAATGCTGCGGCGTGACAATGACGTTAGCTGCGGTCTTTCCGAACAGGGTGCCCAGCGCACCGGCCACCTGCTTACTGGACAAATAGGCCAGCGGGAAGGCTACGATTGCAATCGGCATGGTTTCCAGCGCGTACTGAAGAATGACCGCAGGCTTGGCGATACCCACCGCCAGCAGAATACCGGTTTCCCGTTTCCGGCTGCGGATGGACATGGAAAGAATCAAAGTGATCAGCACCATGCTCACAACCGTGACAATCACGATGAGCGTTGTCACAAGGGTATTGGTATCGGAGAGCGCACTGGAGATATTCTGATACACTTCGTCATTGGCGGTAATGATAAAGTTATCCCAGTTAATCGAGGAAATGTTCTGCACCTCGGCTATCACATTCTCCAACTGTGCTGCGTCTGAAACATAAAAATCCGCTTCCCGTGTTTTATTGCCATCTTCATAATTTACCGCCATTGCTTTCATAGCGTTAATGCTGCAAAAGGCATAATCGGTGTAGTCCCACATGGTAGAATCATCAAGCATATTGGCCTCATCGTTCTTGTCGGCTACAATGTCAAAAAAGCCTACGATTTCCATGTTGATCAGAGGATCATCACTGTATGGTTCAATCATCCCTTCAAGTGTGTCACCTATTTTAAGTCCATTTATTTCAGCGCGTTCCCGGTTGATAATAAGACCGTTGGCCATATCCTCCGTGATATGGGAGCCTTCCACCAGTTCAAATCTCCCAGAAACAAACAAATCATTATACTCTGTATTGATGGAACCATATGTATAAAAATCGTGAACCTTACCGTTGGTAATCAGTTTCTCTTTCCCCTGCTGTTCACTATTCCAACTGCAAAAGGAATGGACGGGGCAACTGGTACTCTGTGTTCCCTTCGCCTCACGGAACAATGTAGGCATGGAAACAATCGAGGCGTCATATCCGGCGATTCCGTCCACAGACGCGATTTCCTGGAGCATTTCCTCGGATATAAATTCCTGCGTGCTGTAAGAGCCATGTGTGCCGCTTGTCCATCCACCTGTAGAGAGATTGCGTTCCACTGTAAAGCTGGCTCCCGTCACGCCTCGCAGTTCCTCGGCCTGCTCCTCCTGCGCGTCCGCAATCGCCAGCCCAGACAGCACCAAAGTCGTGATGAAAAGAAGCAGGCAGAAAAGCAGCAGAGTCTTTTTCCATTTTCGTGCGGTATGTAGAACCGCTCTTGTTCCTAAAGTCATACTGAACCTCCTTTACTCCATTTGAGAGAGAATCTGTTTCGGTTTCAGCCGGATCGCCGGGATACAGGATACCATCACCGAGGCGAACAGCAGGGCCGCACCTACAACCGCCACCATCATAAAATGCTGCGGTGTGACGATGACGTTAGCCGCCGTCTTGCCGAACAGTGTGCCCAGCGCACCGGCCACCTGCTTACTGGACAAATAGGCCAGCGGGAAGGCTACGATTGCGATCAGAAGGGTTTCCATCGCATACTGAAGAATGACCGCAGGCTTGGCAATCCCCACCGCCAGC
>DVKX01000032.1 GCA_018715805.1 Candidatus Faecousia intestinigallinarum
TCTTCACCGGAAACGCCTTCCGCACCGCGTCGTTCACATGGCTTTCACACATGCCGCACATCATTCCGTTGACCTGAACTGTGTATTTCCACATTGTATGTCCCTCCTGTCCGTCTAAAAAAGTTAGAGAAAGCTAACTCACGAATATAAAAAAGCGCAACTATTCTGGCTGTCCTGCTCAACCCAGCGCCACGTCCAGCGCCATCATTAGGGTGAAGCCCAAGGCGAAGGTCAGCGCCCCCACATTGGAGTGTTTCCCTTGTGACATCTCCGGGATCAACTCCTCCACCACCACATAGAGCATAGCGCCAGCGGCAAAGCTCAACAGATAGGGCAGGGCCGGAATCACCAGACCGGCGGCCAGGATGGTCAGCAACGCCCCCACCGGCTCCACCACACCGGAGAGGACGCCGCCGGCAAAAGCTTTGGCCTTGCCCATCCCCTCCGAGCGCAGGGGCATGGAGATGATGGCTCCCTCGGGGAAGTTCTGGATGGCGATGCCCAAGGATAAGGCCAGGGCGCCATCATGGTGATCTGTCCCTCCCCGGACAGAAGGCCCGCATAGACCACTCCCACCGCCATTCCCTCGGGGATGTTGTGGAGGGGGACCGCCAGCACCATCATGGTGGAGCGTTGCAGTTGGGTGCGGGGGCCCTCCGCCTGCTGGCTTCGCTGGTGGAGGTGGGGGATCAGATGATCCAGTCCCAAAAGAAAGAGGATACCAGCCCAAAAGCCGATAACCGCCGGCAGGAAGGCCATCCCCCCGCCCCGGCGGACTGCTCCATGGCGGGGATCAGCAGACTCCAGATGGACGCAGCCACCATAACGCCGGAGGAAAAGCCGGTCAGTCCACGCTGCACCCGATCCCCCAGGCCCTTTTTCAAGAAGAATACACAGGCAGCGCCCAGGGCGGTACCGAAAAATGGGGTGAGTAGACCCCAAAATACCATAGCTCCATTCCAATATTCCTCCTGCCTTTGTCCGTCAAAACAAGTTTAATTTCTGCTGGTACATATAAATCATTCTTTCGTTGGTTAGCATATGCTAACCACAATATTTTGTCAAGAATTGCTCGGTAGACCATTGCAATCTATCGCCTGAATGTATAGCGAGCCAGTTTGAATCAACCGCCCCACTTTCCTAATTATCTATTTTTTGCATTAAGAGGGATCTCCTGCACTGGCATTTATTTGCGCCCTACCAGCATCCGGGACGCGCCCAGCATCATCGTGGCCGCCCGGCGGCGGGAACCAAAGGCCTCCTGGGCCGTGTCGATGAGCCACACATCCGCATAGCCCATGTCCCGCAGTTCCTGGGCGAACTCCTCCATATCCCCGTACATCCGGGGTTTCATGTCGTCGTTGAGGGCGAACACGCCGCCTTTTTTCAGCACCCGCAGGGTCTCCCGCAACAGGGTTCGCTTATCCGCGCCCGTGATATTGTGATAGACATAGTTGCTTACCACGGCGTCGAAGCTCTCATCCGGGAAGTCCAGCTTGTTGGCGTCCCCATGCCGGAACCGGCACCGGGCGGCCACGCCCTCGCTCCGGGCATTTTTCTCACACATGGCCTGACCATAACCGTAGGCAGAGCCCCAATAGTCAATGCCCACTACCTGGGCCACCCGCCAGGTGAGGGCCGCCCGGATGGACAGCGCCCCGGAGCCGCAGCCGACCTCCAAAAGCTGCCCCTGCCCGTCAAAATCCAGATGGGAGAGGACGATCTGATGGACCTGCTCCATCATGCCGCCGCCCCCGAAGGCATACTGCCGCCTGATCCAGGTAATCCATAAGAGCAGCGCCAGTAAAAGAAGGGCGGCAATCATGAATACCACACCCAGCACCGTGATATGGAACACCGAAAAGAACAGAGCAGAGAACACCGCAGCCAAAGCCGCCAGACCTCCCACCAGCCGGAGCATAGAGACCGGCATCCAGTTTCCGTAGTCCTCTCCGTGGGTGCCGAGGCGGATCTCCCCATGCCGGGAACTATTATGTTTCATCCGCTCATCTCCTCATCATATTTTTTGCAGCAGCAGACATAATCCCGCCTGGGCTGCTGCGAACAGGTTAAAATCGGTTACCATGGTAAACCCGTCCAAGATGGTGCACGTCCAGCCCATATACAGCCACCTCGTACGGGTAATCAGCCGGATGGTTAGTTACCGCTAATCAATATACATTCAGTATATCGAATCCAACATGAAAATGCAAGACGGTAAAGATAAGGCCCTGATATTTTGTTGTGATAGAAATCGAATCTTCCCTTGACAAATTGCTTTCCAGAAAGCGCTGTGTATGAACATGGTCTCTTTCTGGAAAAGCGTCCTGCATCTGGCCCGCGGCTTGATCTTGCCTGTCATCTTCGGCATCTTCATCATGCTGAAAATCGCTTTCCACGGTCTCGCTGATTTTGCACTGTGGGTGGTGCTGTATACCGCTGTTTATGTGGTCTCCTTCTGGCTGCTCGGCATGGATCAAAGCGAGAAACAGCTGGTATTGAAGCCGCTGCAAAGGTTGCGCGTGCAGAAATAAACTGTGTTCATTCTACTTGATTGAACGATTGGGTGGTTGTTATGATCCATATACAAAACAAAACCGACTGCTGCGGCTGCCATGCCTGTGCGCAGATCTGCCCGCGGCACTGCATCACCATGCAGCCGGATGCCGAAGGTTTCCTCTATCCGCAAATCGATGAAACAGCTTGCATCCACTGCAACCTGTGTGAGAAAGTTTGCCCGATCCTGCAAAGCCCACAGGAACCGAAGGATAAAACGCCCACCGCCTATGCGGCGATCAATAAGGACGATGACATCCGCGGCCAAAGTTCCAGCGGCGGCGTGTTCCGCTGCTGGCGGAATATATCCTGGCCCAGGGCGGCGTGGTGTTCGGCGCAGCCATGGCAGACGATCAGCGCAGTGTCCGGCATATTGCGGTAGAAACGCCGGAAGATCTGGCGGCGCTCCGCGGCAGCAAATACCTGCAAAGCACGATCGGCAATACATATGGCGAGGCCAAGCAGGCCCTGCAAGCCGAGCGCAAGGTGCTGTTTACCGGCACGCCGTGCCAGATCGAGGGCTTGAAAAGTTTCTTGCAGGGCAAGGAATACCCAAACCTGTACTGTATGGATGTGATCTGCCACGGGGTTCCGTCTCCGCTTGTCTGGCAAACCTATGTTTCCGAACAGGAAACGCGCGCGGGTGCGCCCGCGCGGCGAACGTTTTTCAGACATAAGAAATATGGCTGGAAAACGTTCGCCTTATTATTGGAATTCTCCAATAATAAGGCGTACGAATGCGTCCTTTCCAAGGACGCATTCATGCAGGCGTTTTTGCAAAACGCCTGCCTTCGCCCCTCCTGCCACACCTGCCATTTCAAAAAGCTGAACCG
>DVKX01000033.1 GCA_018715805.1 Candidatus Faecousia intestinigallinarum
AAGATTAAATAATTACGGATTTAATCAATTACCCATTCCATTCCTTTCCGTCTCTTAATGTTTCCTCTCCCCATAAGCTGCCGGAATGGAAGCGAAAGGAATCGGAAATATAAAAGTATTATCAGTTGAGAAATTCCATAATTCATAGAGAGCGCAAGCGGTCTATCCGATTGCGCTCTTGTCTACCCCAAAGCAAGGACAGGGAAAACCGTCAAGGACGCGAACGACGAAAAATTATCCCGACAACATTACCGCTTTATATGCAAGGCTTTCTCAAGAGGACGCTTTAGACGGAGAGAGTAACAGCATAGCAAATCAAAAGAAAATCCTGCTCAAATATGCAACGGACAACGGTTTTCCTAATCCTACATTTTTCATTGACGACGGCGTTTCGGGCGTTACGTTTGACAGACCGGGCTGGAATGAAATGATAAGGCTTTCGGAAGCCGGAAAGGTCAAGACGGTTATCGTCAAAGATATGTCCCGCATGGGGCGTGATTATCTGAAAGTCGGCTACTACACCGAGAGTTTCTTTGCCGAGCGTGACATTCGCTACATTGCAATCAATGACGGAGTAGACAGCGATAAGGGCGACAACGAATTTACCCCTTTCCGTAATCTGTTCAATGATTTTTACGCACGCGATACAAGCAAGAAAATCCGCGCGGTCATACGGGCAAAGGGCAACGCCGGAGAACATCTTTGTAGCAATCCGCCTTACGGATATATGAAATCCCCAGACAACAAGAAAGAGTGGATTGTGGACGAGGAAGCTGCCGCTGTGGTAAAGAGGGTTTTTGATTTGTGTATTGCCGGAAAAGGACCCATGCAGATAGCAAAAGTGCTGACAGCGGACAAGGTGTTGACAGTCAAAGCCTACTATGCAAAGCGTGACGGAAAGGCTATGCCCGATAATCTCTATCGTTGGGATTACAAATCCATAGCGGGGATATTGGAACGCCCGGAATATACAGGGTGTACGGTCAATTTCAAGACCTATTCCAAATCCCACAAACTGAAAAAGCGTCTGCAAAATTTGCCGGAAAATTACCGTATCTTCCCCAACACGCAGCCTGCGATTATCGAGGAACAAGTATTTGAGAGGGTGCAGGAATTAAGGGCAAACAAACGCCGCCCCACAAAGACAGGACGACAAGGCTTATTCTCCGGCTTGCTTTATTGCGCTGACTGCGGCGAAAAGCTGTACTTTTGCACGACAAACAGTTTTACGCCCAAACAAGAGCATTATGTCTGCTCCAACTACAAGAGCAATACAGGTACTTGCTCCGCGCATTTTATCCGAGAAGAAACCTTAAAGCTGTTCGTTCTGCAAAGGATATTTGATGTAACGGCTATGTTCTTTGACGATATACAGAGCTTTCAAAACATGGTTTATCAGCAGAGGTTTGAGGAAGCTGAAAAGGAAGTAAAGCGGCAAAAGAAAGAACTCGAACAGGCAAGGAAACGGATTGCCGAGCTTGACCGTATTTTCAAGAGGATTTATGAGGACGACATCAACGGCACAATCAGTCACGAAAGATTTTTGAAGCTGTCTGCCGAGTATGAAGCGGAGCAAAAGGAACTGACAGAGTTTGTGAAAACAGAGCAAGCTGCCGTTGATACTTACGAACAAGACAGGACGGATTTTGACAGCTTTGCTGCCGTTATCCGCAAGTATGTGGGAATACGGGAATTAACGCCTACTATCGTCAATGAGTTTGTAAAGAAAATTATTGTCCACGCGCCAGACAAATCCAGCGGACATCGCAGACAGAAGATTGAAATTGTCTGGAACTTTATCGGGGAACTGGAACAGGACGAGGACAAGTAAACGGCTGAAAGGCAGAGAAAAAGCAGAACGGCATAGCCTTTGACTATGCCGCCCTGCAACATGATTAAATTACTTCCTTATGGGCGTGGGCCTTTTGGGAAGGCTCCTGTTTTGCCGGGAAGCCAGCACAGCCCGCAAATGTACGGCTGCATCCTGTCCCTTCAAAACACAAGCAAGCGGCATAGCTCAGCATAGGTGACGGGCTCTGTCCTATGCCACCTGCTTGTTATATGGGCGCGTACTTACTGTGTTGCCCACAATTTGTCACTTGGTAGTGTCGTTAGCATCAAGGTTTTTTCAAATTAGTTTGCAAAAAGGACTTGTGCTACCGTTGCACTCATAAGGAAGTAAATTCAAGCTTGCAGCCAGAATAGCAGTTTGCTATTCTGGCTTGTTTTTGTAGGGTAACCAAGAGAGCGCAATCGAATAAACCGATTACGCTCTCAACCTATTATGGAATGCTAAGTAGTAGGGGTTAATCCTTCCTAAAAATCAGGTATAGAATTTGTTCATAGCCTTCAATATAGACACATAGAGCAGGCACCTTTAAGGAATAGCAAACATCAAACGCTAGGATGGAATGGTGGATCAGGTGATCTTAAACCTCTTATTTCTTAGGTGCAGAGATACCACATACGGGAGCAAAATTTTGCAGCCTATCCTATTTTGCTGCTATTGGCTATGTTACAGATTTGTTGCGAATTGAAAATAACTATCCCAAAATAGCGAAGAATTTTTCTGCGTTAAGAAGAATATTTCCGTTAAAATCATATAGTTACGAACTTTTTGGCTTGAAAACAAATTCTTTTTTGCCTTTTAAGCAATGGGTCCGGGGTTCGAATCCCCGGCGGGTCACCAGAAAACCACCAGAAACAATCACGTTTCCGGTGGTTTTCTTTTATTTACGGCAAGGTCTACCGCCACCCCGCAGTTGCCGCGCCAATACTTATCCAATATACCGAATGTATGGCTGCCGGGGCAAAAGCGCCCGCCTCTTATAGAGGGGGGCGCTTTTCAGCTGGGAATATTCCTTATTGCAGCGCTTCCAGCGCCAGAGCGTTCTGGGTATTGTAGAGACTGGCATACACGCCGCCGGCACGCAGCAGCTCCTCATGGCTGCCGCACTCAGTAATGACCCCGTCGGCGATGGACACGATCCGATTGGCGGCGCGGATGGTGGAAAGCCGGTGGGCAATGATCAGGGTGGTGCGTCCCTGCGCCAGAGCGTCAAAGGCACGCTGGATCTTCGCCTCTGTTACAGAATCCAATGCAGAGGTCGCTTCATCCAGAATCAGGATGGGCGGATTCTTCAGAAAGATACGGGCAATGGCAATGCGCTGCTTCTGTCCTCCGGAGAGCAGCGTTCCCCGCTCTCCCACGAAAGTGTCAAAGCCCTGGGGCATGGCCAGGATGTCCTCATAAATTTCCGCCTTTTTTGCCGCCGCAATCACCTCCTCCTGGCTGGCGCCAGGCTTACCGTAGCGGATATTCTCCAGAATCGTGTCTGCAAACAGGAACACGTCCTGCTGCACAATGCCGATATTCTCGTGAATGGATTGCTGGGTCACCTGGCGGATGTCCCGGCCATCAATGGCGATGCTGCCTCCGGTCACATCGTAAAACCGGGGAATCAGCTGGCAGAGGGTGCTCTTGCCGCCGCCGGAGGGACCCACAATGGCCACCGTCTCCCCCGGTTCCACATGCAGGGATACATCATGCAGCACATCCAGGTCGCCCTTATAGGCAAAAGACACATGATTCACACTTATATCTCCCTGAACATCCGTCAGGGGGGTGGCATCCGGTGCGTCCTGCAAAGCTGGCTCGCTGCGCATGATCTCCACAAAGCGGTTCAGTCCGGCGAAGCCGTTGGCAAACAGCTCGGAGAAGCTGGACAGCTTTCGCATGGGGGTAATGAAAGAAGTGATATACAGCGTAAAGGTAAGCAGATCTCGGTAGTCCATCCGCCCCTGCATGGTGAGGTAGCCGCCATAACCGATGACCACCACATTCAAGCTGCACAGGAAGAACTCCATCACGCTATTGAACCGTCCCATAGCCTTGTGGAATTCCCGCTTGGAGGTCTTGTATACATCGTTGGCCGCGCTGAAGCGGGCGTTTTCCACCGTCTCGTTGGCAAACGCTTTGGCCGTGCGCACACCGGACAGACTGGATTCAATCTCCGTATTGATGTGGCCAGTTTTTTGCTTCACAGCCGCAGAAGCCCGGCGCATACTTCCCCGCATGGAAAACACCGCTGCCAGGAACACCGGGATCATCAGCCCCACCACCAATGCCAGACGCCACTGGATATTTGCCATCACCGCCAGCGCTCCCAGAATGGTCACAGTAGAGGTAAGCAGATCCTCCGGGCCATGATGCGCCAGCTCAGTCAGGTCAAAAAGGTCTGCGGTCAGTCGGCTCATCAGCTGGCCGGTACGGTTGCGGTCATAAAATTCAAAGCTCTGCTCCTGCATTTTGCGGAACAGGTCTGCACGAATATCCGCCTCTACCCGGATACCAAAGGTATGGCCATAGTAGCAAACGATATAGTTGAGAAACGCACGCAGCACATAGCATACCACCACAATGGCCATCACCGTAAAAAATGTCTTGTAAAGCTGATTGGGCAGCAGGTCATACAGAGCACTGCGGGTCACCAGGGGGAACAGCAGGTCAATGCCCGCGATCAGGCACGCGCAGAGAATGTCGATGGCAAACAGCTTTTTATGCTTTGGAAAATAACTCAGAAAAATGACCAGCGGCTTCTTCCGCTGGAAGTCTTTTTGCGTCATGGTTGATACTCCTTCTCTTTTCTGCTATCATTATACCTGGAAATCAAAAAAGTTTCAAGCAGGGAAAAGTCCAAATCTTCTGGAGTATCTCCCGGTTTTTGGGACAGTTCACCTTGCGGGGAGGTATGAAAAATGGAAATTCTGTATCAGGATCCCCAAATTGCCGTATGCGTAAAGCCCGTGGGCATGGACGCGGAACAGGAAACGCCCCAGGCGCTCCGCGCCGCGCTGGGCGGAGAAATCTATCCCCTCCACCGGCTGGACAAGGCTGTGGGCGGAGTGATGGTGTTCGCGCGTACAAGATCCGCAGCCGCCCAGCTTTCCCGCGCCATGCAGGACGGGACATTTATGAAAGAATACATCGCGCTTGTCCACGGCGCGCCTCCGGCGGAAGGGGTCTGGGAGGATCTTCTCTGGAAAGACGCCAAAAAGAATAAGGTTTTTGTGGTGAAGCGGATGCGGGGCGGAGTGCGTCCAGCCAAACTGTCCTATACCCGCCTGACCCAGGGGGACGCTTCGCTGGTGGCAGTGCGGCTCTACACCGGCCGCACCCACCAAATCCGGGTACAGTTTGCCAGCCGGGGCTTTCCCCTGCTAGGCGACCACAAGTATGGCGCGCGGGACAGCATCGCCGCCCCCATGTTATTCTCCCGCCGCATCACATTTCCCTATGCGGGCAAAATACGCAGCTTTGAAGCCCTGCCCCCCTGGGCGGAGCTTCAAAACGTAAAAATGCCATAAGCAAGGCCGCCGGTGCACCGGCGGCCTTGCTGTATATTCTCTGCCAAATTCCTTTCATCATTCCCGCACCATGCTTTCAGGTATATCCGGAAGCTTGGCGGCGAAGCGTCTAGCCGTCACTTTCCAGCGGCAAACAGCGGCTTGGCCACCCGCTTATAAAGCAGCATGGTGAGCACAGCCACCGCCGTTCCCTTCAGCAGATTCAGGGGCGCTACCGCAAAGATCACAAAGGTAGACACGTCGTGGATGGAAACATTAATGGCGCTCCCCGCAGCCAGAATTGCCTCCAAAGGCATTCCATACAATTCCGCAAATTTGGGCAGCAGATAAATTCCGTTGAAGATGCTTCCAAACACCGTCATCGTCGCCACGCCCAAAATCAAACCTAAGACGGCGCTCTTCTTGCTTTTATGAATATGGTAGACAATGCTGGCCGGAAGCACCAGGGCACACCCGATCACAAAATTGGCAAAATCCCCCACAAACGCCGTGCTGGTGCCTTTGAACAGCAGCTTTACCAGGATTTTCACCGCTTCGCAGACCACCGTTGCCGATGGGCCGAGATAGAAGCCGCAGAGCATTACCGGCAGTTCTGAAAAATCCACCTTATAAAACTCGGGCGCCAGGAACAGCAGCGGGAAATCCAGCATATGCACCACTGCCGCGATGGCGGCGCATACGCCGATAATGCTCACCCTTCGTGCCGCCGGCGTCTTCCGCATATCCGGGAGAAAATGCTCCGCTACCTTTGCCAGCACCATCAACGCCAGAAAAATTCCCAAGCAAATCCCCAAAAACACCAGATTGGACTGAATTTGCTGCCATAATGTTGCCATAAAAAATCACCTCAACAAAAAAATCCGCCCTGAGCATATGCTCAGGGCGTGAAAATAAACGCAAGAATCCCCGCGTATCTTCTTCCATCCAGACTATACTGTCGGTATCGGAATTACACCGATTCTGCGCGCAGGCGCTCGCGGACTTTACCGCCGGTGGGGAATCGCACCCCGCCCTGAAGATCACAATTTAATTTTTTATAGCATAACATCCCCAGCGCTCCTTGTCAAGCCTGGTTTTTCGTGGTATGATATTTTAGATTATACGGATGGCGCTTATGTGCTGGGCGTGGTAGGCGAGGTGGACGGCGCTTCTGTAGAAGTTGTGCCCGCAGCGGCATCTGCATCGCCAGTAGCAGCGGCGTCCGCCGTGGCGGTGGGTGTGGATGCCGTTTCCCCGGCTGTGGTGGGCGCAGGTTCGCTGCTCTGCGGTTTCTTCAGGCCGCGCACAGTGCCGTTTGCCGCCGTGTCGGTCACATCTCCGCCGATGACGGCGTTTTTATAGATAAGCAGTGTAGCGTACACCGGCTCTGTGGCGCCGGGGTAATTGCTGACCTTGTACACATAGCGCATGACGGTCTTGCCGCCATATTGGCTCAGGTCGTAGCCTTGGCTTTTTTGCAGGGCATTGTAGCGATCGTACACCTCGTCGCTTTTGTCGGGAATGCGCACCTGTCCGGATTCCACCGGGGACGCCGCCACTTCCCAGCCCATATCCGTCAGAAACTTGACCCGCCCATCATTGGTAGCCATAGACGGCGCGGCGGTAGTGGTATCCGCCTCCCCGCCGCCAAACAGCAGCACCAGCGCCACGATGATGACTACCACTGCCGCCAGGATGACGGCAATCTTTTTCTTATCCACTTTTGCAGTCATGACCAGCATGAAATAATCCCTCCTGTTTTGAATTGGCACTACAGACTATGCCCTTGTCCGGGGCGATAGAACGGAGGCACTATGGAACGATTGGACAAATTTCTTGCGAACGCGGGAGCGGGAAGCCGCAGCCAGGTAAAACTGCTGCTAAAGGCGGGACGCGTCCTGGTAAACGGCAGGCCGGAAACCAACGGCTCCAGGCATATTGATCCGCAAAAGGACGCTGTCCTCCTGGACGGCAGCGCCTTGGGGGCGCCGCGCTCCGGCGTATGGATGCTGAATAAGCCTGCGGGCTTCGTCACCGCTACGGAGGACTCCGGTCCTACAGTTATGGAGCTGCTGCCCAAAGCTATGCGCAAAACGTTCCGCCCAGTGGGGCGGCTGGATAAAGACACAGAGGGTCTGCTTCTCTTTACCGATGACGGCGACCTTCTCCACAGGCTCATCTCCCCCAGAAATCAGGTGCCCAAGGTCTACTACGCCCGGCACGAGGGTATCGCCACCCAGGAGGACGCAGCCGCTTTTGCCCAAGGGCTGACCCTAAAGGACGGCACAGTCTGTCTGCCCGCCCGGCTGGAGCCTCTGGGGAACGGGGAAAGCCGCGTCACCGTCTGCGAGGGGAAATATCACCAAGTGCGGCGGATGCTGGCCAGCCGGGGTATGCCCGTAACCTACCTGGAACGAATACAGGAGGGCGGCCTCTGCCTGGGCGATCTGCCCCGCGGCGCCGCGCGGGAGCTGACGGAGAAGGAACGGCGCGCCCTGGAAATTGCCTGCGGGCGGAAGGGGTCAGAGTAAAATTAACCAGAAATTCCGAACCGATCCGTCTTTTTTTCATTTTCATTAGGTAATACGCCGAAAATATCGACAGTTTTTACAATAAGACAGCAAAAGGCACTTGCAAAATGACGAAAACTTGTATATAATAACGATGTAAATTTGTGGCGAATCCTTTTTATATAGGAAATGGGAGGATCTGAATATGTCCAACAGTGTATTCCAGAGCGTCATGGTTCAGTTAAAAGACGTTACCGACCGTGGGTTCGGCGTCATTGATTCCGAGGGCTTCGTGGTTTCCAGCACCGACCTCACCCTTCAGGGCGAGCGTTGGGTCGACGCCGTCAGCCGCATTTCGGAAAGTCCCGACGGCATTGTAGTGCATCGGGAGAAATCTTTCCGCGCAATGATGAACAGCAACAATACCTTTGAGTATGCCGTATTCTGCACCGGCGAGGATGAGCAGGCGCGCATCTACTGCAATATGGCCTACATTTCCCTGAGCGAGGCCAAATCCTTTTATGAGGAGAAGCATGATCGCGGCACCTTTGTGAAAAATATCATTATGGATAATATCCTCCCCGGCGATATTTACCTGCGCGCCAAAGAACTGCACTTCTCCACCGACGCGCCCCGGGCGGTATTTTTGGTGCGGCAGGTAGGGCACACAGACGTGGGAACGCTGGATTTGGTAACCAGCTTGTTCCCAGACCGGCTGCAGGACTTTGTGCTCAGCGTCAACGAAACGGATATCGCCGTGGTAAAGCAAATCAACGGCATCACCACGGAAGATGATCTGGAGCGAATGGCACGGAAAATCGAGGACGCTTTGCGTAACGAGCTTTTCGTTCACACCGTCATCGGCATCGGCACCGTGGCGGAGCACCTGCGTTCCCTGGCGGATTCCTATAAGGAAGCCCAGACCGCCATTGAAGTGGGTAAGGTCTTTGACACGGAAAAGACCATCATCAACTATGAAAATCTTGGCATTGGCCGGCTCATTTACCAGCTGCCCACCACCTTGTGCGAGATTTTCCTGTCCGAAGTGTTTAAGAAGAGCGCCATAGAGTCCCTGGATCAGGAAACGCTGTTCACCATCAACAAATTCTTTGAAAACAACCTGAACGTATCGGAAACCTCCCGAAAGCTGTTTGTCCATCGAAATACCCTGGTGTACCGCCTGGAGAAAATTAAGAAACTCACCGGCCTGGATCTGCGGCTGTTCGATCACGCCATTGTATTTAAGGTGGCGCTGATGGTGCGCAAGTATCTGTCCTCCCGGGAAACACGATAACTCCTTTCCCTCCTGCCCGCCGCCGGCGCAGGAGGGTTTCTCTGCCTGGCAGAACAAATTCTGCTTTTGGCTGTACTTTTCCTAAATAATTTGCTATACTTCTATTAAATGCTTTGCAAGGAGAATGATTATGGAACAAATTTTGGATTTCATCACTGGAAAGATGGAATCTGCCTTTGAAAAAGCCGGGTTCGACTCCTCCTATGGAAAGGTCACCGTGTCCAACCGTCCGGATCTGTGCGAATACCAGTGCAACGGCGCGCTGGCCGCTGCCAAGGCCTATCATCGTCCGCCCATTCAGATCGCCCAAAGCGTGGTGGCAGAGCTGGATGGCTCTGATTTCAGCATGGCGCAGGTAGTCGCCCCCGGTTTCATCAACCTAAAGCTCTCCGGCAGTTATCTGGCGCAATATCTGGAGGCCATGCGGCAGGCGCCGGATTTCGGCGTCAGCAAATCCGGCCTGGGCAAGACCATCGTGGTGGATTACGGCGGCGCCAACGTAGCAAAGCCGCTGCACATCGGCCATCTGCGCCCCGCCATCATCGGAGAAACACTGAAGCGGCTCTATCGCTTTATGGGCTACCGCACCATCGGTGACGTGCATCTGGGAGACTGGGGGCTTCAGATGGGTCTGATTATCACGGAACTGCAGATTCGCCAGCCGGAACTCCCCTACTTTGATCCCGATTTCCAGGGGGAATATCCTGCTGCGCCTCCTTTCACCCTCTCCGATCTAGAAGAAATCTATCCCGCCGCCAATCTGAAGAAGAATACCGACCCAGACTTCGCCCGCCGTGCCCATGAAGCCACTTTCGCCCTACAGCACGGGCATCCCGGCTATCGCGCCATCTGGCGGCACATCATGAATCTGTCCACCGCCGATCTGCAGCGGATTTACGACGCTCTGGACGTCCACTTCGACGTGTGGCTGGGGGAGAGCGACGCCGCCCCTCTGATCCCTGCTATGATTCAGGATTTGAAAGCCAGGGGGCTGGCTGTGGAAAGCGACGGCGCGCTGGTACTCCCCGTGGCAGAGGAAACGGACAAACAAGAAGTCCCCCCCTGTATCCTGGTGAAATCCGATGGTGCGGCCATCTATGCCACCACGGACTTGGCCACCATGGTACAGCGTATGCGGGACTATGCCCCGGATAAAATGCTCTACGTCACCGATAAGCGCCAGGCACTGCATTTTGAGCAGGTATTCCGGGCGGCAAAAAAGAGCGGCATTGTAAAGCCGGAGACAGAGCTGGAGCATCTGGGACACGGTACTATGAACGGCAAGGACGGCAAGCCCTTCAAGACCCGGGACGGCGGCCTGCTGCGCCTGGAGCAGCTGCTCGCGGACATGACCGCCTTCGTGCGCGCCAAGGTGGTGGAGAACCAGATCGTCGCCCCGGAGGATGTGGAGGACACCACCGCCAAGATCGCTCTGGCAGCGCTGAAGTACGGTGATCTGAGCAACCAGCCCACCAAGGACTATAACTTTGATCTGGAGCGCTTTGCCGCCTTTGAGGGCAATACCGGACCCTACATCCTCTACACCATCGTGCGGATCAAGAGCATCCTGGCCAAATATGGCGTCTGGGAGCACCTTCCCATTCTGCCGCCGGAAAACGAAAGCCAGAAGGATCTGATGCTGGCTGTCACGAAATTCGCCCCTACCTTGGAGAGCGCCCTCCGCGCCTCCGCCCCCAACTTGATTTGCTCGTACATCTATGAGCTGGCGGGCTGTGTGAACAAATTCTACCACGAGACAAAAATCCTGGGCGCGGAAGACCCCGGCAAGCAGGCCGGGTATATCGCGCTGATCGGTCTGGCCAAGTCCATTCTGGAGCGCGCCATTGATCTGCTGGGCTTCTCCGCCCCCGACAAAATGTAAAGAACTCCGGCTGGAAGGTTCCAGCCGGAGACTTTTTTATTTTTGCAGCACCAGCTGCCCGTCTTTGGCATCCACCGTAATGACCTGACCGGTGGTCACGCTGCCCCGCAGCAGCTCCTGAGAAAGCATGGTTTCCAGGGTGTGCTGGAGGTAGCGGCGCAAAGGCCGGGCGCCATAGCGGGGATCATAAGCCGCCTCCACAATGGCGGCCTTCGCCCCGGGGGTCAGGACGCACTGGATCTGCTGATCCGCCAGGCGCTGATTCAGCCGCTCCAGCAGCAGTTCCACAATGGCGGTGACGCTCTCCCGGCTCAGGGGCTTATAAAACACGATCTCATCCAGACGATTCAGGAACTCCGGGCGGAAAGAGCGCCGCAGCAGCGCATCCACCTGCTGCTTTGCCTCCGGGCGGATGGTACCATCGCTATTCGTGCCTTCCAGCAAAAATTCCGAGCCCAGGTTCGAGGTAAGAATCAGAATCGTGTTCTTGAAGTCCACCGTCCTGCCCTGGGAATCCGTCACACGGCCATCATCCAGAATCTGCAGCAATACGTTGAACACATCCGGGTGCGCTTTTTCCACCTCGTCAAAGAGCACGACGCTGTAGGGCTTCCGCCGGACGGCCTCCGTCAGCTGACCGCCCTCCTCATAGCCCACATATCCGGGAGGCGCACCGATCAGCCGGGATACGGCAAATTTCTCCATATACTCGGACATATCAATGCGCACCATGTTATTTTCATCGTCGAACAGGGCTTTCGCCAAAGTCTTGGCCAGTTCCGTTTTGCCCACGCCGGTAGGTCCCAGGAACAGGAACGAGCCGATGGGGCGGTTGGGATCCTGAATGCCGGCGCGGCTGCGCTGGATGGCTTGGGTCACTGCGGTAACGGCTTCTTCCTGACCTACCACCCGGGCGCGCAGGGTTTCATCCAGGTGAAGCAGCTTCTCCCGCTCTCCCTGTACCAGACGCGCCACAGGAATCCCTGTCCAGCGCTCCACGATCCGGGCAATCTCCTCCTCGGTGACCCGATCACGGAGCAAATTCTCCCCTTGATCGGCAGGGAGGGACTGCTCCAGGGCTTCCAGCTGCCGCTGTGCCTCCGGCAGACGGCCATACTTCAATTCCGCCGCTTTTTCCAGGTCATAGGCCTGCTCCGCCGCCTCGATCTGGCGATTCAGTTCCTCAATCCGCTCCCGCAGCTGCTGCAGCTTTCCAATGGAAGACTTTTCGTTCTCCCATTGGGCTTTCTTTGCATTGAAAGCGTCCCGCGTCTCCGCCAGCTCCTTTTGCAGCTCTGTCAGGCGGCTTTTAGAAAGCGCGTCCTCCTCCTTTTTCAGCGCCGCTTCCTCAATCTCCATCTGAATGATCCGGCGGGAAACCGCATCCAATTCTGCGGGCATAGAGTCCATTTCCGTACGGATCTGGGCGCAGGCCTCGTCCACCAGATCGATGGCCTTATCCGGCAGGAAGCGGTCGGTGATATATCGATGGGACAGCGTCGCTGCAGCAATCAGTGCAGAGTCCGCGATTTTCACCCCATGGAACACCTCATACCGCTCCTTCAGCCCCCGGAGAATACCGATGGTATCCTCTACAGTGGGTTCGTCCACCTGCACCGGCTGGAAGCGGCGCTCCAGCGCCGGGTCTTTCTCAATATACTGGCGGTACTCATCCAGGGTCGTGGCGCCGATGCAGTGCAGCTCGCCCCGAGCCAGCATGGGCTTGAGCAGATTGCCCGCGTCCATACTGCCTTCGGTCTTGCCAGCGCCCACAATGGTGTGCAATTCATCAATAAACAGGATGATCTGCCCATCGGACTCCTTCACCTCAGTGAGCACTGCCTTCAGCCGCTCCTCAAACTCGCCCCGGTATTTCGCGCCGGCAATCAGCGCTCCCATATCCAGAGAGAAAATGGTCTTGTCCTGCAAGCCCCGGGGCACATCCTTCTTCACAATCCGCTGGGCAAGCCCCTCAGCGATGGCGGTTTTGCCCACGCCCGGCTCGCCGATAAGCACCGGGTTATTTTTCGTCTTCCGGGAGAGGATGCGGATCACATTCCGAATCTCCTCGTCCCGGCCAATTACCGGATCCATCTTTTGCTCCCGGGCACGGCGTACCAAATCCACACCGTATTTGCTCAAGGCCTCGTAGGTTCCCTCCGGGTTGTCGGTGGTCACCCGCTGATTGCCCCGCACAGCCTGCAGCGCCTGCAGAATGTCCTCTTTTCCAATTCGATAGGTGGAAAACAGCTCCTTCACTGTCCCCTTCGCCGCGTCCAGCAAGCCCAGGAACAGGTGCTCCACAGAGACAAAGCTATCGTGCATCCCCTCTGCCTGCGCCTGCGCTGCCTCCAAAGCCGCAGCGCAGTCCCCGGAGATGTAGAAGCGATCCAGCTCCACACTTCCCGTTACAGCGGGAATACGCTGCAGCGCCTGGGCTGCAGCCGCTTCCAGGCTTTCCGGCGTTTTGTCCATTTTCCGCAGCAGCTGCGGGATCAGACCTCCCTCCTGGCGCAAGAGCGCCAGCAGCAAATGCAGCTGCTCCAGCTGCTGGTGGTGGTTCTGCTGTGCCAGTTTTTGGGCGGATTGTACCGCCTCTAACGATTTCTGCGTATAGTTCTCAAAGTTCATACATCCACACTCCCTCGGTTTTAGCACTCTATCAGTTAGAGTGCTAATTCTTTTTGACCATACTATACTCCATTTTTCCAGAATGTCAAGACCTCATTCCGCCCATCACAATAATTTAACATTTCCACATCTTCCAGTTGCACTGCAGCGTGCAACTGCAGCTGCTTTCCGCTGTATGTGTAGGAATACCAAATTTCAAAAGGAGGAACGCATATGTTTGTTACCCATCAGGCCACCCTGGATCTGCTGCAAAGCAGCATGCCTCCCCCCGTCAACGCCGTGCAGGGGGACAGCGGCACCCGTATTCTGGAGCTGTCGCTGCTCTCAGGCGGTATTCCCTGGGAAATCCCGGAGAATACTTCCGTCCTGATCCGCTATGCCGCTCCGTCCGGTGAGGAGGGGGTTTACGATACCCTGCCGGACGGACGCCGCGCCTGGAGCGCCCAGGAGAACCGGCTGACCATGGAACTGGCGCCCCAGCTCTGCGCCGCCCCGGGCAGCATTTTTCTGGCTGTGACGTTGATGCAAGATCAGCGTCAGCTCACTACCTTCCGACTGGTTCTGCAGGTGGAGCCCCTCTCCGGGGAGGGGAATCCGGGGGATTATACCAACCTGTCCCAGTGGATGAATGGCTGGATGGAGATTCATGGCAAGGGTGAGCAGGGAGAACCCGGCGTCTCCCCAGTGATTCAGACGGAAACCATCCCTGGAGGACACCGCGTAACCATCACCGACGTTACCGGCACCCAGTCCTTCCATGTAATGGACTCCAACGGAGAGGAGATCGCCCGCCTGGACGCCGACCTTGCCAGCCTGGAGGCGCACACCACCGTGGACTGCATTGCCGCCCAGGGTACCTCCGGTATCTGGACCTGGCGGAAGTGGAGCTCCGGCATTGCAGAGTGCTGGGGAAGCACCACCTTTACCACCGCCATTACCAATTCCTGGGGCTCCATGTACGAGGCGGACACGGTGGGTTCTGTGGCCTACCCCTTTCCTTTTACAGACAGACCGTTGGAATTTGTCAGTATCCATGACGGGGTAGGCAAGCTCATGGAAACCACCGGCCGCCCCAGTACCGTCCAGTCGGCAGTCTACTTTCTGGTTCGCCCCACCGCTTATGAAACGCCCAAAGAATATACCATCTCGTTCTTCATCATGGGAAAGTGGAAATAAGGAGGTTTTTTATGCGCATAATCGACGAAAACGGCAATACCCTGACACACTACGACTTGACCACTGGATACCTGCTCCCCGCCACCGCCATCCGGGAGGACGCATTGCTGATCGACAACCAAACCCGCTGGGCATGGAGCGAAGAGGACTATGAACCGGTGCAGATGTATCTGCCCCGCCGGGAGACGCCCGTCCTGCCCGGCCAGGAAGCGCGGATCGCCGCCCTGGAGGAGCAGCTGGCCGCCGCAAAAATTCTGCTGGGGGTGACGGAATGACCCTGACCCAATTGGCTCGGAAGCTCCGGCCGATTCTGGAAGCCGCCGTGCAATCCCTGGAGGATCCGATCGCGCTGGAGGCTGTTCCTCTCCACCCTCAATGGGCAGCAGGCAGCCATTGGGAAGCGGGGATGCGCCTGGGATATCAAGGAGAACTCTACCGCGTACTGCAGACGCATACCGCACAAGCAGACTGGCTCCCGACCCAGACTCCCAGCCTGTATGCGCGGGTATTGCTGCCAAACCCCGAGGAACCCCTCCCCTGGCAGCAGCCTGACAGCACCAACCCCTACCATTCCGGTGACCGGGTCACCCATCATGGACGCCTCTGGGTGAGCATGGTGGGGCAAAACGTCTGGGAGCCAGGCGTGTACGGCTGGGCAGCAGTGGATGTTCCAGATGCCATATAAACGAAACCGCCCCCGATTGCAGGCGCTGGCCTGACCGGGGGCGGTTTTTCATCTTTCTTGGTTCCGTTTATGCGCTGCTCTCCGCTTTGACAGGGCTGCGTCTGCGCTGCGCCGACTTGCACAAGTAAACAACGCCCTTTATCAGCAAATTCGCCGCCAGGATCGCCAGGGACACCACTGCAGCGCACTCCAGCTGTGTCTGTGCCTCAAACTGGTTGATCATCAGGGAGACAGGCTTATTCTCCGTAGTAGCCAGAAAAGAGACGGCGGAGATCGTCATCATACTGTTGGTAAAGAAATAGGCGAACATTTCCAGCAGTGTGCCGCGGCACTGGGGGATCAGCACATCCCGGATCATCAGCGACCGCCGGATGCCCAATGTGTGCCCCACCCCCTCCAGATTGGCGTTCAGCTTGGACAGGCTGTTGTAGATCATCAGGTAGGGGGACGCGATAAAGTGGATGATGTTCACCATCACCAGAATCGCGATGGTGCCATAGAGGGGACTGCCCTTGAATACGATCACATAGGATAGACCCAGCACCACGCCGGGAATCGCCGCTGAGGTAATAGACGCCAGGTGCAGAAAGCGGGATGCGGCGGAGTGCATCCGGGCGGTAAAGTAGGCAGTGGCAAAGGATACCGCCACCCCCAGCACCGATGCGAACAGCGCGATAAGCAGGGAGTTCAGGAAATAGTCATCCGCTTTCATCCGCAGCGTCTTGAGAATATTGTCCAGAGTGAACGAGAGATCCGCCGGATAGTCCTTGGAAAATGCCAGCAGTCCAAAGGATATCAGGTTGAGCAGCACAAACGCCGCCACCGCCCCGCAGCACAGATAACTCAGCACTTTCTTTCCTAGGCTTCCGTCCGGGGCAAAGGGCTTGGCAACATAGGCGCTGTTCCCCCGATCTCGGTTGAGCAGATCCAGCACAAACGCCGCCACTGCAGGAATCAGCAGCAGACAGCCGTACACCGCGCCCTTTCCGAAGTTCAGCTGACCAATGACCTCCTGGTAGAGCACCACGGGGATGGTGGTATACTTGCCCCCCACCATCAGCGGCACGCCGTAATCCGTGACAATCATGGAAAACGTGGCGAAAATCAGGGAGATCATGGGTTTGCGCAGATAGGGGAAGGTGATCGCGGCAAACTGCCTGCCCCGGCCGATGCCCAGTACCCGCGCCGCCTCATAGGGAGAGGCGTCCTCATACTTCAGCACATCCGCCAGCATCAGATAGGCCACTGGGAAAGCATAGAGCACCGAGCCCATTACAATGCCCGGCAGGCCGTAAATGCCCCCGTCCAGGTGCAGCAGCCGGGTAATCAGGCCATTATTGCCAAAGAGAATGATCAGTCCCATACCATTGGAAATGGAGGGAATCAGCATGGGCAGTGCAAAAATAATGGCAAACAGGCTTTTCAGCCGGATGCCGGATCGCTCCGTACACATGGCCAGGGCATAGGCCAGCACCACGGTAATGGCGGTGGACAGGCCGGCGGATACCAGAGAATGGACGACCGTCGTACCAAAGCTCGGTGCCGTGACCACTTTTTGAATGCTCTCCCCATCCATATAGGCGAACATCCGCACCATGGGGTAGAGCACCAGCGCAATAAAGACCATGGCCAGGAATACCCTGCCAATATCCGCCTTCCGATCCCGGAGTCGGGCGCGGAGGCTTTTTCTGCTCTTGTTCATCGCTTCTCCCCCATCAGATGTCAATATACTTGGACAGGGAATCCAGCTTCAGACGCAGATTGTCCAGAACAAAGGTCTGCACATACTCGTCCGCCGGATTCTGAATCAGTTCCTCCGGCGTACCGATCTGCACAATGTGCGCCTCTTTCATCACCATGATCCGATCCGACATGGCAAATGCCTCCTCCTGGTCATGGGTGATATAAATCATGGTAATGCCAAATTCCGCCTGCAGCCGCTTGATCTCCGTGCGCAGCGCCAGCCGGGTGGCCACATCCAGGGCGCTCATTGGCTCGTCAAAGAGGATGATGTCCGGCTGCATAATCAATGTTCTGGCAATGGCCACTCGCTGCTGCTGTCCGCCGGACAGCTCCCCGGGGCGCTTGCGCATATGCTCCTTCAGTCCCAGCCGTTCGATCAGAGCCACGGCCTTTTCCCGAATTTTCGCCCGCGCCTCCCGGCTGCGGTTCTCCTTCCGGATCTTCAGGGCATATTCCACATTCCCCAGAACCGTCATATTCTCGAACAGCGCGTAATTCTGGAAGACGATACCCATGCCCCGCTCAGATGGAATCGCTCTCGTAATGTCCCGGCCGTCCTTATAGACCCGGCCGGAGGAAGGCTCCAGCAGGCCGATGAGGATGCGGAGAATGGTGGTCTTCCCGCAGCCGGAGGGGCCCAGGATCGACAGAAATTCCCCATCATAAACCTCAAAGGACGCGTTTTCCAGCGCACATTTCCCTGCAAAGTCCTTCTGAAGATTTTCTACGCGCAATTTCACTCTCTTTTGCTGGCACATGGTATTTCTCTCCTTCTCGGTTTACCCCAGACCTCAGTATGCCCACCGCTCCAGCAGGCGTTCCCGCTCTGTGATGGTATTGTTGCTCATATCCGCATATTGGATGTTCTGGGGGTAATTCTCCACGGTATAAACCTTATCCTTGTAGATCTGCTCCGGGAAGAACTTTTCATTGTTCTGATAATTATATTCCAGGATCAAGTAGTCAAAAACCTCCTGGACTGCCGGCCGGGTCTCCTTGCCCTTTACAATGGCGTGCCCATACAGGGAGTAAGGCGCACCCTCCTGGAAAAACAGGATCTTCAGCGGCGCGCCCTGGTTGATCTGCGTCACTGCCTGCGCGATCATCCCCAGGCCAACCGCCGCCTCGCCTTGAACCAGCGCGTTTACAGGGCCGGAACCAGAGGTGGTGTACTGGAGCACATTGGGGGTCAGCTGATCAAAATAGGCAAACGCCTCGTCCTCCCCCCAAGCATTCACCAGGCTCTTCAAAAACATATAGCCTGTGCCGGAGGATTTGGGGCTGGGCATGGAGATCAGCCCCTGGTAAGCAGGATCCAGCAGATCCTGGTAGCTGGCAGGCTCCGCCAGCCCTCTCTGCGCCAGCACCTCCGTATTCACCACGATGGCGCCGCCATTGCGCTCAGACACCAGATAATTATCGCTTGTTACAGTGTCCTCCAGATAAATGCTTCGGTCGTAGCTGGAAAGATCCGCCAGAATCCCCGCCGCATCCAGCTGGGCAAGGTAACCGTAGTCCATACTGTGAATGATGTCGCAGCTCGTTTGCTCGCCTTCGGTCAGCAGCTTCGCCGACTGATTCCCGGTGGACATATATTCCACAATGATGTCATACTCCGGAAACCGCTCCTCCAGCGCCGACGTCAAATCTTCAACGCGATAGTCCTCTGCACTGGTATAGATCAAAACCGATTCTTTTCCGCTGCCGCAGCCGCTGAGCAGCAGGGAGAGCGCCATGGCCGCCAGAAGCAGCACCGACAGGGTCTTCCTGGTCATTTTCTTAATCTGTTGCATTCGCTTACCTCCTTGGGGTATGTCATGCCAGTATTCTACTGCGCAGCGCCGTCCCTGTCAAGGGGATTTGTTCATTTTTCGGAAAAGTTCTATCGGATTTGAACAAAACGTTCAAATCCGATGGGTCACAGCCGTTTATTTCGTTCAAATAAATAGGTGTCGCCCCAAAATAAACCATCTTTATTTGGCATACAGGCTGTCCAGCTTTTTCAGTTCGTTGAAAGAGTCGATCTCCACAATATCTGTCTGGGCGCACTCCCGCACCGCGACTCTGTAGTGCTCTTTTTTGTACACCAGCGCAGTCTGCTCCCAGTAGCGCTCCTTGCCGCCGGGACTGGTATATACCTCGTTCAGGTCGTTGGCCAGCATAACGCCCGCCTCTGCGTCCCAGTAGGAAATTCCCACCATCTGATAGCAATTCCGCCCTCCAACGCTCTGCTCCACAATCATCCCATTGCTGTCGGTATGGAAGCACCAGTCATCGGTGACTTCCACAGGAATTCCCAGGAAATTGGAAGCATACTCATATTTTCGAATCAGCTTCGGGTTATGCAGCACCAGGTCGGCTTCCAGCACATAGGCATTCTGAAACAGATAGCGCACACACATGGCGGAGGAAATGTTGTTTGCCTCGTTGTAGATCGGATTCTCCACAAATTTAATTTGGGGATATTTGTAGAGCAGCTGGTCAAACTGCTCCCCCAGATAGCCCCGAACCACCACGATCTCCGGGATACCGGCGGCAACCACCGCATCCAGCAGCGTATCGATCATCCGGGTACCATGTACCCGCACCAGAGGCTTGGGCGTATTGAACGTGATGGGAACCATCCGCGAGCCAAAACCAGCCGCCAAAAAGATAGCGCGTTTCACCCGATACGGTTCCAACGCCTCGCGGCCTTTTTCCGTCACCCGTCCGCCAACCAGCCAACCCTGCTCGGTCAGCTCCTTCATTGTCTTGTTGACGCTGCCCACGGACAGTCCCGTTTTCTCGGCAAGCGTCCGCTGGGTTAAGGGCGCCCCCTCTGCCAGCGCCACCAGAATATCAAACTCTTTTTTCTGCATTGCAATTCCTCTGTTTTCCCGCCCATCCGGCGAATTTATTTCAGATCCTGCTTGATTTGGGTGGTGCTGATCTCAGGAGTGCGGGGAAGATAAACCACTTCCACGCCTTCCTCCTCCAGGTAATCGAATTTCTCCTTCCAGTCGTCGCCCATTACAAAGGTGTCCACATGGTATTCATGCATATCGCTGCGCTTCTGCTCCCAGCTGGTTTCCGGGATCACCAGATCCACATACCGCACCGCCTCCAGCAGCGCCTTGCGCTGTTCATAGCTGAAGTAGCACTTTTTTCCCTTTTCCTTCCAGTTAAATTCATCTGTAGATACAACAACAATCAAATACTCGCCTAGTGTCTTCGCTCTCTTTAGCAACTTAATATGGCCATAATCAAGAAGATCAAACATCCCATAAGTGTTCAAACGTTTTATGCTGCGCTCCTCTCCGATTTACAATACATAACCCTCAGAAGTCCATGTACCGGAACGCCCGAGCAACGTTTTACCCTTAAAATTGTGCAATCATTAAGTCTATTGTTATGGTAGCAGAACCTACTTAGAAGTCGCCTCCGTCGAAGAAATGCGTTGAATTACATTTTCATCCATACTGTTCTTCTCCCTTTCAACGTCTTCACTCTTTGATAAGATAACTTTTCTAATTTGCGTGCTGCTTGTACCCTGCGTATATGGAAAATACAATATTTCAACACCCTTGTCAGCGAAGTATTCTTCATATCTGTTAAAACGTTCTGTTCCTTTATAGTCGCTTCCCAC
>DVKX01000034.1 GCA_018715805.1 Candidatus Faecousia intestinigallinarum
ATTATCTAACATCCTTGGTTACCTCCGTTTCTACGGTTTGACGACAAGGGACTTTTCACCTGACAAATTTGAAATGCTTCCGTAGGCATTCATTTTGGTGTGTTCAAAAGTCTATGTGATCGGAAGATTGGGAAAATCACCTTGTCTTTTGAGGAAACGCATACATTGGAATCCTCTCTCGGATTCGTCTGTATTCGTATTACCTCTTTCTGGTTATACTGTAACACACACCTTTTTTCTTTGCAAGATGGAATATTGTACAAATTTCACGTCAAGAATTTGTGCATACCGCAGAATTGAAGAAAAATACAAACTTCTCTGTTGACAAATGCCGGCGTCATTTGATAAAATAAGAATGTTGGGCGGCCAAATTGGCCGCCCAACATTCTTATTTCCCGCCGATTGCCCGGAAGGAAAAGCGAAAAGTATACGCCCCTTTTTCCAGGAAATACTCCGGCCTGGGGCGCGCGCCCCAGGACTGATCCGCGCCTACGCCCATCTTTTTGGAGGCAAGCGTAATTACCGTCTGATATGGCTGCGGCAGTTCCTGCATATGCCCGGCATTCTCCAGCTCATGGGAAGTATACGGCAGCGCGGAGAATTCCATATTATCCCCCGCGAAAAGCAGGCCGACTCCCGCTTCGTCGGTGATAGACGCCCATCGGGTGGCGGTATGGTTGCCGCATTCCTGCGGCTTTAGATAACCAGGCAAGTCGTCCCCTACCCGGTTTTCATAGATCCCCAGCTTGCAGCCGTGATTCCGGTCACAGTAGGTTTCCTCCGGCCCCAGGCCGTACCAGCGTACACAGGAAGCATCCGGCTCCAGGAAAAAGTTCATGCCAAACTCCGGCAGAATATCCTCTACCGGGCGGGTATCGCAGGAAAGCGCCGCCTCCACCCAGCCGCTGGGCAGCACAGTATAGGTAAGCAGACAGGCGGTTTTCGGCGCTGTGGGCAGCTCCATAGCGAAGGAAACGCAAACGCTTCCATCCCGCCGCTCCAGCTTCCAGCCGGTATATTGCTGATATAAGCTGGCCAGCTTCCAGCTGCCGCACAGGCGCGGCATTCCCCAGCCCCGGTCATTGTCTGTGGGCGCCCGCCAGAAATTGGGCTTGGGCATTGCCCGGAGCAGTTCCTTTCCTGCCCGCCGGCAGGAGATCAGGCCGCCCTTATCTTTGGAAAAAAGCAAATGGAAATCCTTTCCGTGGACGCCGATATTCCAGCCGCCGTCCACCACTTCCAATGCTTCCTCATGCTCCTGGCGATAAACAGGCGCGCCAAGGACACGCTGCCCAAACGCCACCTCGTATCCGGCGGCAGCCCACGCCGTGTCCGTCAGCAGATGGAATGACACCACAACGCTGTACTCTCCATCCAGCGTTTCCGGCCACAGGGGCAGCGGATACGTCTTTTCTCCCTGAGGAGGTACATGGGTCTCCAAACACGCTTCTCCCTGCAGAACGCCCTGCCGGTACAGACGTACCCGGCACTGGAACGCGTCGCTGTCAGTAAACAAGTAACGGTTGGTGATGGTCACCGTGCGGTCTCCAATATTGGCTTCCAGGTTCTGATAGAGCGCTTTTACCTCCGCCATTTTGGGGGAAGGCATTCTGTCGCTGCTGTATACCAGGCCGTCGCCGCAGAAATTCCCATCGTGGGGACGATCCCCAAAGTCGCCGCCATAGGCCTGGTATTCCCTGCCCAGGGCGTCCTTCCAGGTCAGCGCCTGATCGATGTAGTCCCAGATGAAGCCGCCCTGATAGGCGGGCACTTCGTTGACCAGATCGATATACCGCTTCTGCCCGCCGAAGGAATTGCCCATGGCGTGACCGTACTCGCAGCTGATGGCGGGCTTGCTGGAATCCTTCGCCAGCTGCTCCCGGATTTCCTCTGCGGGCGCGTACATATTGCTGCGGATATCGCTGGTATTGGGATAGCGGCTGTCCGCGCTGGCGCCCTCATAGTGCACAGGCCGGTCATCCACACGGTGGAAATAGTCGCTCACCGCCTGAAAATTCCTGCCGCCATAGGACTCGTTGCCGCAGGACCAGATCAGCACGCAGGGATGATTCTTGTCCCGCTGATACATAGCCTCCGCCCGCTGCACCACCGGCGCTTCCCAGACGGGGGCGTCCCCGGGGATATGCTCCTCCAGCTTCAGATTTCCCAGCATCATCTGCGCCCAGCAGCCGTGAGACTCCACGTTCATTTCGTCCATCACATAAATGCCGTACTGGTCGCACAGCCGATAAAAAGCCGTCTGGTTGGGATAATGGCTGGTGCGGACGGCGTTTATATTATTCCGTTTCATGGTCAGAATGTCCTGGAGCATTTCCTCCTCTGTGACCGCCCGCCCCCGCCGGGCGGAGAACTCATGGCGGTTCACGCCCCGCAGCAGCAGGCGCTTGCCATTGAGTTTCATAAAGCCATTCTGGATGACAAAGTGACGGAAGCCCACCGGATGGCAGACCCGTTCCACCGCACGGCCATCCTCCGCAAAAACCATGATCTCCAGATCATACAAATTCGGCGCTTCCGCACTCCACAAAGCGGGTTGATACACGTGCAGCGCCACCGTTTCGCCGGCTGTCCCTTTTGCTGCGGCAATCCGCTGCCCGTGAAAGGAGAGCGTATATTCCGCCATTCCCCCGCCCGTCACCCGGGTTGCAATCTCCAGTGCCGCTTCCTGGTAGTCTCCCGCAAATGCGGCAGTCAGTTTTAAGTCCCAAATATGTACCTCCGGCACGGTATACAGGTAGACCTCCCGAAAGATCCCGGAAAAACGGAAAAAGTCCTGATCCTCATACCAGCTGGCCGCCGTCCACTGGAATACTTGCACCGCCAGCTTATTTTCCCCGCTTTGCAGATAGGGCGTCAGATCAAATTCCGAGGGGGTGAAAGCATCCTCGCCATAGCCAACATAGCGGCCATTCAGCCACACTGCCAGAGCGCTTTCCGCCCCCTGGAAGCTGATGAAGACTTGTCTGCCCGCCATATGCTCCGGCAGGGTGAAATACTTCACATAGCTGCCCACCGGATTGTACGTTTCCGGCGCGCTGCCGGTTTTGACCTCCTGCCATCCGTCCCATGGGTACTGCACATTCACATACTGCGGTCTCCCATAGCCCTGAAGCTGGATGTGCCCCGGTACCTGGATGGTTGGCCACCGGCGGCAATCCATCTCCGGTTTTTGGAAACCATGAATCGTTTCCTCCGGGCGAAGGGCATAATGAAAATACCAAGCGCCGTCCAGGCTCAGGCGCAGGCTTCCGCCGTCTACGGCGGTGCAAACATGGTCGGAATGTGCCGCTTCCCGGTTTTCCGCAAAAATATCCGCCCGCCGGATGCAATCCAATGAAAACTCCCGCATTTGACTCTCCTCCTGTATTTATCAAGAAATTTCCACGCCGGCAGACCGTTCTTCCGCCAGTGCAGCCGGGATCAGCGCCTGCAGGGTACGCCTGGCGCAGCGCTGCAGTTCTCCCCGGGTAAGGCCGCCAGGACGGCGCAGAGATTTAAGCAGCGCTTTATCGCTTCGGTATCCGCGGGTCATGGTACCCAGATTCCCCGGCATCAGCACGTCCACCTGGGCGCGGATCCGGTAAGCATTGTCCCGAAGCCGGGGAAACTCCGGACACACGGCTCTGCGCATCCCCCAGTCCGTAAGTACAAGACCCCGGAAATTCCATTCCTTCCGCAGCAGCGTGGCTGCCAGATCATAGTTATAATGGCTCCAAACGCCGTTAATTTTGTTGTAGGAAGTCATAAGATAGTTCGGAGCGCTTTCCTTCACGGTAATCTCAAAGCCCTTTAAGTAGATCTCTCGCAGCGCCCGCTCCGATACGCGGCTGTCGTGGGTACTGCGCCTAAACTCCTGGTTATTGCAGGCAAAGTGCTTGGGGCATGCGCTTCGCCCCGGATGCGACTGAATGCCCCGGGTAAATGCGGCGCCCATTTTGCCTGTGAGCAGCGGATCCTCGGAAAAATACTCAAAATTCCGCCCGCACAGGGGATTGCGGTGGATATTCATTCCAGCGCCCAGAAGCACATGGGAATGGCGGTATTCCATTTCTGCCCCCATCCGCTCATACAGCGCTTCCACCAATTCCACATCCCAGGTAGACGCCAGCAGCGTGCCGCAGGGCAATTGAGAGGAATAGGCATTCAGACGAATCCCGCAGGGGCCGTCTGTGGTGGTTACGGCAGTAACTCCCTTTTTCACCAAAGACGGAATGATCCCGCCTACAGCGCCCGCATTTCCCGGCGCACCCTGGGGCGCATTCATGGCGCCGTAACCCCTTGTCAGCGCCTCCAGCTCCTGATCGCGCAGCTGCGCCAGAAAATCATCCAGAGAAGCCTTCCGCGCCAGCACATCCCGGAACGAAATCCCCCTGTCCCCGGTATAGGGAATCTCCTTGGGCAAATCCCGCAGAATACGCTTTTTCAGGCAGTAGTCCTTCTTGGGAACTGTTTCCATACGGTATTGTACTGCTTCCCCATTCTGGAAAGCGTGCAGCCGCTGGAAGGGATGCTGCACACCGCACACGCCCTGATGCTGGGAAAGCTGCAGATCTTCCTCCAAAATTACCGTTCCCGCCACCTGTGTCTGCCGCACGCTTACGCCGATATGAAAGAGATAAGCGCCTTTTTCCAATACATAGGCGTGCTTCTGTCCAGCAGCGCCGCTGTCATCGTAGCTGGCAAAGGTATCATAGCTGCATTGCAGTAAGATGGTTTCCCCTTCGCCAGGGGCAAGCAGCTTTGTCTTGGCAAACGCCGCCAAGGTGCGGCTTGCCTTTCCCAGCCGGCCCTGGGGCGCCTGCACATAGAGCTGCACCACTTCCCTGCCGGCAAAGCCTCCGGAATTGACCACCCGTACCGTCACGTGAATTTCCCGTTCTTCCTGAGAAAACGCCAGCACTTCCAGCGAAAAATGGGTATAGGACAAACCGAAGCCAAATGGAAAAAGGACTTTTTCTGGGGCAAAGGTTTCAAAATAACGATAGCCCACAAAGATGTCCTCCGTATAGGTGTTGAAATCCTTGCCGCCAAAATCACAAGCGGAGGGCTGATCCTCATAGCGGCGGGCAATGGTGTCCGTGAGTTTGCCGCAGGGATTCACCGCGCCCGTCAGCACATCTGCCAGAGCGTTTCCCGCTTCCATGCCCCCCTGCCAGGCATACAGAACAGACTGGATTGCTTTGCCGTATTTTTCTATCCAGGAAAGATCCATCACGTTGCCGCAGTTCAGCACCACCACGGTCTTTTCAAAAGCCGCTGTAACCATGTGCAGCAGACGCTCTTCCTCCCGGGTCAGGTAGTAGCTGCCAGGGATTAGCTGACTTTCCTTGTCCTCTCCTGCGGCTCGACCCAGAATCACCAGCCCTGTGGCGCTTTTTTCCGCCGCACGCCGTACCTGCTCCATCCCCAGCGGCATCTCTGCGTGATGGGTGGGCCAGCGCCCCCATACTCCGCTGGCCGGGCGATTCCCCTCCTGGGAACACCAGTGCTGATAAGTATTTAATAAAGCATGATCCAGGCGGAGTTTTCCTTCCCGTTCCGCCTCCAGAAGCCCTACAAGATAGCTTACTTGATATACCGGCTTTACATCGCCGCCGCTTCCATAGCCCGCATAGAATGTATCCACTTGGCAGCGGCCAAATACTGCGACTCTTTCCCCGGCGGGCAGCGGGAGCGCCCCCGTATTCTTCAGCAGCACCATTCCCTCTGCCGCAGCCTGCCGCGCCAGGGGAGACAGCCCCTCGGTCAAGCGCTTTTCCCCCGTGGGTACCGTGGTCGCCTGGGCAAGTTCCATTGCTTTTTTTGTGAGACATTCACTCGCTGATCGGTAGATTTTTTTCCAGAAAGAAGCCATTTTACGCCTCCCATACAGATAATTGTTGGTTGTTTACAGCAGTCCGTCCAACACAGCCTCCATGCCGGGGTATTCCCCATCGATGAGATAGTACGGGCAGCCATGCTTTTGGCACTGCTCCAAATTTTCCCGATTCTCTGCCAATACGCTCTCCAGCGTACAGGCATCATCGCACAGCCGTCGCTCTATCACATTGGCATAGCGCCGGATTTGTTCAAAGCGGCAGCGGACGTATTCTTCGCTCATGACCAGGCACAATCCTCGGATATGCGGCAGATAGTCCGCTTCAAAATCCTTCCGCCAGTCAAAGGGGATATAAGCCCCCTCCACCACCAGATTCTGGCGGTTTTCCACAGCGGTTTTCACCATTTCCCGCACCACCGGCCAGAGGTATTCCTGCAAGGCGTCATCGTCCGCAGGCGTAAGGCTGGTATAGCCGCTGCGGATCAGACCCATTTTCAGATGATCGATGGAAAGATAGGGAAAGTGGTAGGTTTCCAGGATTTTTTGCGCCAGCGCTGTTTTGCCTGTGTGGGAAGCGCCGGAAATCAATAGTATCATCGTTTTTTCTCCATAACGAAATTGGTCAGCTTCACGCCCTGGCGCTCCACCTGCTGCTCCTTGACTGCCCGATAACCCCGTTTCTCAAAAAAGCCTCGGGCAGTGATGGAGGCGTGGGTGGTATAACAGCGGCTGGGAACGGCCAGCTCCAGAGCATCGCACAGCGCCGTCGCTATGCCTTGCCCCTGGTAATCCTTGTGGACATAGAGACGATCCAGGTACCCCGTCCCGTCCATGTCCGCAAACCCGGCGATCACACCGTCCCGTTCTTCCACCAGGGTGGTATGGGATCGGAAGGAGGCGTCCCATTGCTCCAGATTTACCTTTCCGTTCGCCCAAGCGTCCAACTGCTCCGGGGCATAGTCCCGGGCGTTCACGGTGTGGACTGTTTGATAAAAAAGCTCTGCCATTTCCCGGCAGTCCCGGCTGATATAGCTGCGAATCATCATGCATTTCCCCTTCTGGAATAGTCTAGCATACCGCGTGTCAAATAGCAAGACATTGGGCTTTTCCGCAATAAAAAAGCCAGCCCCGGGCAACCGGGGCTGGCAGAACGCAGCGCTGCGTGGGCCGCAGAAAAGCGTTCACTTATTTTGCGAGCTTCTTGAACTCATCGTAGACGAACTGCACCTTCGGTCCGATGATGACCTGCACAGAGGTCTTGCCCGGACGGATGACGCCAGCCGCGCCGGAGGACTTGATCTTCTTCTCGTCCACCAGGAGGCGATCCTTCACCTCCAGGCGCAGGCGGGTGATGCAGTGGTCGATGGAGGTCAGGTTCTCTTTGCCGCCCAGACCTTCCAGGATGATCTGCGCCATCTGGGTGAAATCATCATTGGCCAGCTCAATGGCCAGCTCGCCCTCCTGGTCGTCCTCACGGCCGGGGGTCTTCAGGTTCCACTTCTTGATGGCGAACAGGAACACCAGGTAGAACACCACAAAAGCAGCAATGCCCATGGGCAGGATCAGCCAGGTGTTGGCAGCAGCGGGCAGGGACGCAGAGAACACCAGGTCGGTGGCGCCGGCGGAGAACATGAAGCCAGCGCGGAAGCCCAGCGCCACGGTGACCGCAGCGAAGATGCCGTACAGCAGGGCGTAAACCACATACAGCGGGAACGCCAGGAACATAAACGCAAACTCGAAGGGCTCAGTCACGCCGCAGATGAAAGCGCTCAGAGCGGCGGAGCCAACGATACCGATGGTTGCCTTCCGCTTGTTGGTCTTGGCGGTCTGGATCATAGCCAGAGCAGCGCCGGGGATACCGAACATCATGCAGGGGAAGAAGCCAGCCATGTACATACCCACGGACCAGTCAATGTAGGTGCCGTTGGCCATGGTATCACCCTGCAGCAGAGCGCCCCAGTAAGCGGTCAGATCGCCCAGACCAATGGTATCGAACCAGAACACGTTGTTCAGAGCGTGATGCAGGCCGGTGGGGATCAGCAGCCGGTTCAGGAAGGCGTAGATACCCACGCCCACGGCGCCCAGACCCTTGATGGCGTTGCCGATGGCAACCAGCGCGCCAAAGATGACAGGCCAGGCAAACAGCAGCACCACGGAAACCAGAATGGAAACCACGCCGGTGACAATGGCCACGGAGCGCTTGCCGGAGAAGAACGCCAGCACATCGGGCAGCTTGGTGGCGTGGAACTTATTGTAGCACGTCGCGCCAATGATACCGGCCAGGATGCCGATGAAGGGGTTGGCGATCTTGGAGAAAGCAACCCAGTTGGTGCTGTTTTCCTCACCGATCCAGCCGGGCAGCATTGTGCTGACCACGCCAGTGCTCAGCAGGTTGGTGATCATCAGCCAAGCAACCAGGCCAGCCAGACCGGCAGTGCCTTCATGCTCCTTGGCAAGACCGACGGCCACGCCGATGGCGAACAGGATGGCCATATTGTCGATGATGGCGCCGCCCGCCTTGATCAGGAAGAAGCCGAGGACGTACAGGAAGCCAGTGGTATCGCCCTGAGCGCCCATGGCAGCGGGAGCCAGCGCATAGCCAATGCCCATCAGGATACCACAGATGGGAAGCACAGCTACCGGCAGCATCAGCGCGCTGCCGAGCTTCTGCAATTTTTTCATCATGTAGATTTTCCTCCTTATTATGTTATGAAATACCTCATTCTCACCTAAATTTCCGCCGTCGGCCCACAACAGCATAAAGGGATTTATGAAGCTTCTCAAAGCCTATTCTGCTGTGCAGAGCACAGCAGAAAACGGGATATCCCGTTTGGCTTTTAAGATAAGGTGGTCGGACGCTTACAGGTTTTCCTCCAGGAATACCTTCAGCGCCGCGCAGGCGGCGTCCTCATCGGCGCCGTCGCAGGAGACGGTGATCTCCATACCGGCCTTCGCGGCCAGCCGCATCACCGCCATGATCCGCTTGGCGTCCGCCTTGCCGGTGGGCGCTTCGATGGTCACGGCGCAGGGATAGGCCGCTGCAGCCTTCACCAGCATACCCGCAGGACGGGCGTGCAGACCCAGGGGATCCTTGATGACATGGGTAAAGGACTTCATAGTTTACACCTCGCTTTCACATACCAGCTTCCGGGTTTCCAAAATACGGCCGGGGGCCATGGAAAGCTCGGTATAGCCCATTTGGATAAAGGTCTCTGTCAGCTTGGGGTCAGCACCCAACTCGCCGCAGATACCTGCCCAAATCCCGGCGGCCTTGGCGCACTTGGCGATATGGCCAAGCAGCCCCAACACGGCGGGATGATAGGGGTCATAGAACTCGCCCAGATTGGCGTTCTGGCGATCCACCGCCAGCGTGTACTGGGTCAGGTCATTGGTGCCTACGCTGAAGAAATCTGCCTCCAGCGCCAGCGCCTCCGCCTGCACAGCGGCGGCGGGAGTCTCCACCATGACGCCGATGGGCACCTCGCCCAGGGGATAGCCCTGATCCGTAAGTTCCCGGCGGACGCTGGCGCACAGCGCCTTTGCCCGGCGCAGCTCCCAGACGGAAGCCACCATGGGGAACATAATGCTCAAGGAGCCATAGGCCGAAGCCCGGTAAATGGCTCGGAGCTGCGGGCGGAAGATATCCTCCCGGGTCAGGCAGATCCGCAGGCCGCGCAGGCCCAGTGCCGGGTTCTCCTCGGCGGGCAGGTTCAAATAGTCTGCCTGTTTATCCGCGCCAATATCCAAGGTACGAATTACCACCGGGCGGCCCTTCATAATCTCCGCCACCTGGCGGTAGGCGGTGAACAATTCTTCCTCAGTAGGCAGGCTGTCCCGCCCCAGGTAGAGGAATTCGCTGCGCATCAGGCCAACGCCTTCTGCGTCGCCCTTCATAGCGGCTTCCGCATCCTTGGGGGAGCCGATATTGGCGCACAGCAGCACCTGCTTGCCCGATTTGGTAATGCTCTTACGGCCGCGATAGGCTTCCAGTGCGGCGCGGCCGGCGGCAGCCTCATCCTGCTTCTGCTTCAGGACTGCCAGAGTCTCCACATCGGGATCAGCGTACCAAGTACCGGTGAAGCCGTCAACGGCAAAAATGTGGCAGTTCTGGGCGTCCTCCAGGGCAATATCCGACTGCACCAGGGAAGGGATATTCAATGTCCGCGCCAGAATGGCGGTGTGGCTGCTGGAGGAACCCTGCTGGGTCACGAAGGCCAGGATATGCTCCCGGGGCAGCTGAATCGTCTCGCTGGGCGCCAGATCCTCCGCCACCAGGATAAAGTTGCCCTCTGGCAGCTGAAAACCGCCGCCGCCGCAGAGGATACTGGAAACACGCTGAGAAACGTCCCGAATATCCGCGGCACGCGCCTTCATATATTCGTCGTCCAAACCGGCAAAAATCTGCGCCATGCTCTCGCCGCACTCCAGTGCGGCAGTGGCGGCGGCAGCGCCTGCGGAGATCTCCGCCTGCACGCTTTCCAGATAGTCCAAATCCTCCAGCATGAGCATCTGTACTTCCACAATCGCCGCTTTTTCTTCTCCCAGTTCCTTCTTCGCCTTTTCAAACAAATCGGACAGCTGGCGCTTAGCTTCCGCGCAGGCATCTTCAAATTTTTTCTGCTCCACGGCGGCATCGCCGCAGGCCACGGGCATCTCCTGCTGCGCCTTGCGGTAAACTACCGCCGGGCCGATGGCTACGCCGGGGAATACCGGCAAACCGGAACCCTGTTTCATAGCAATTCCCTCCGCTTTATTTCGCCAGTTCGATGACTACCTCGCCGGCAGTCACCGTCTTGCCCACATGCGTCTCGAAAGTGGTATAGTCCGCGCTGTTGCAGATGACCACAGGCGTAATGGTGTCGAAGCCGTCTGCCGCAATGGCCTGATAGTCGAACTCCATCAGCAGGTCGCCCTTCTTTACCTTATCGCCATTCTTAGCATGAACGGTATAGTGCTTTCCTTTCAGGGAAACGGTATCCAGTCCCACATGGATCAGCACCTCTGCCCCGCAGTCGGCAATCAGGCTGACCGCATGGCCGGTTTCAAACATCATATCCACCGTAGCGTCGCAGGGCGCCACTACTTTTCCGTCGGTGGGACGAATGGCGATGCCCTTACCCAAAACTTCTTCTCCGAACGTGGGGTCGCTGACCTGACTGATGGGCACTGCTTCACCGGATACAGGCGCGCAGATGGCATCCTTCTCCTTACCAAACAGCTTTGAAAAAAATCCCATTGTCTTACCTTCTTTCCTGAAATTTTCTTGCGGGAGATTTGCAAATCTATTTAATACTTCGTATTTCATCCAGGAGATTTCCCTGTATCTCCCATTCAATCATCATCATTATATCTGTTTATTCACAATGTGTCAACACTTTTTTGCCGCCTTGTAGCCAAAAAATTGTGTTATGCACGAAAAACGCTTTTTGTTTTTATGCAGATTGCACAAAACGTACGGGCGCGTTCTTTTCCCTTCGCTGAACAGGCAGTATGCAATTTTGGTAAGCGCTTGAAAAGGACAAGCAGCGATATTTTCCCGTTGTAAACCGGGGAAAAAGGTGCTATAATGAAGAAAAGCCAAGAGAAGAAGGATATGGTGGCTGCTTATGTACGAATTTGCGCGTTTCCAAAACTCCAGTTTGGACACCTCTGGCATTGGATTATGGACGGATTATCCCTGCGATGATAGCCTGCTTCCCGCCGGCGCCAGGATGATCGGCTGGGCAAACCCCGAGGTCGTTGCCTTTTGTTTCCTGCCGCAGGAGGAAGAAACCGTGTTCCTGGTGGATATTGCCGCCCCCGCCGGTGAGCAGATACGTCCGGTGGCGGCAAGTTTCCTGGAATTTTTGGGTGTTCTGACAGTTTGCGGCACCGTGGGTGAAATGCTTCGGCTGCTCTATCCCAGCAGTCTTTTCCCCGAGGACGCCGCGCCTCCCTGCACCCCTAAGCAGCAGTCTATCCTCCGCGCGATTCGCAATACCTATCCATTGCCTCCTATCCCCGATCCCCAAGGCTATCTTATGGCCATGCAGGAGAAATTTTCCCGGGAAAGCTCGTCCCAATTCCAGGAAAAAGCTTCCGCTCCCACCAAAAGAGCCTCTGGAAAGGCAAAGAAGAAAAAGCATTAAAAATGTCCCCGATCCTGCGATCGGGGACATTTTTTACAGCAGCGTCAGCAGCGCGTCGGTATATTCCCGGCAGGTAACGCCGGAGGTATCGCCTGTGACAGGCACGGTGCAAGCCGCCAGCGCCCCCTCCAGCTTTTCCGCTGCGGCGGTGCGGCAGATGTGCCGCAGGAGCATAGCCAGCGCTTTCAGAATACTCTGGGGATTGGCATAATCTCCCAACCCCTCCTCTATCATCCTGGGGGCGGAGCCATGGATGGCTTCAAACATAGCGTAGCGGCTGCCAATGTTGGCCGAGCCAGCCGTGCCCACGCCGCCCTGCAGCTGCGCGGCCTCATCCGTGAGAATGTCTCCGTACAGGTTGGGCATCACCAATACTTGGAACTGGCTGCGGATGGCAGGATTTACTAGATTGGCCGCCATAATGTCCACATAATAGTCGTCCACAGTGATTTCCGGGTAATCCTGCGCCACCTCGCGGCAGATCTGGGCGAATTTTCCATCGGTCTTTTTCATAATATTGGCCTTGGTGACAATGGATACCCGATTCTTTCCATTGTTGCGGGCATAGTCGAAAGCCGCCTTAGCGATGCGGCGGGTGCCTAGATCCGTAGTCACCTTGAAGTCCACCGCCATACCGGGAAGCGTAACGCCCCGGCTTCCCAGCACATATTCCCCCTCCGTATTCTCCCGATAGAACATCCAATCGACGCCCTCCTCCGGGATTGTCACCGGACGCACATTGGCGTAGAGATCCAGTTCCCGGCGCAGCGTCACATTGGCGCTCTCCATTTTGCCGCCCATAGGGGTAGTCGTGGGTCCCTTCAGCAGCACATCGCAGCTTTTAATGGCTCGCAGGCTCTCCTCCGGCACGCTCTGCCCCAGCGCCAGACGGTTCTCAATGGTCAGTCCCGGAATTTCCAGAAGCGCCACCGTCCCGGCCTGAATTTCATCGCGCAGCAGCGCTTCCAGTACCCGCACCGCCTGGGGAACAATTATGGTGCCGATGCCATCTCCTTGGGCGATGCCAATGGTCACCCGTTCTTTAGCAGTATAGTCCACGGCGGGCTGTCCCATGTGTTCGATTCGCTGCAGCTGCTCCTCCAGCAGGGTTCGGAAGCTGCCGCAGGCAAGTTCCAATTCGTTCATACGGCACGCTCCTTTGTGTAATTCAGCAGTCCGCCGGCCAACAGAATGGCCTGCTGCCGTTTTGTCAGGCTGCACAGCAGCTCTGTAGTAAATCCGGCAGTCTCATCCGTCAGCAGCACCTTGCCCGATGCCATTCCGGCACGGATGTCCGTCAGCACCAGCTTGTCCCCCTGGGCAATCCGGTCATAATCCGTCTCGTTCTTCAGGGTCAAGGGCAGAATGCCCGCATTGATGAGATTGGCCGCATGGATCCGGGCAAAGCTCTTGGCGATGACGCAGCGGATTCCCAGATACATAGGCACCAGCGCTGCGTGCTCCCGGGAAGATCCTTGGCCATAGTTGCTGCCGCCCAGAATGATGCCATCCCCTGCCGCTCTGGCACGCTCCGGGAATGTTTCATCGCATACCCGGAAGCAGAACTGGGACAGGAATGGGATATTGGAACGGTAGGGCAGTATTTTCGCGCCCGCGGGCATGATATGGTCTGTAGTGATGTTATCCCCCACTTTCAGCACCAGCTCCGCCTCCAACCGGTCTGCAAAGGGTCGGCTCTGGGGAAATTCCTTAATATTGGGTCCCCGGAGCACCTCCACCGCCGCCCCATTTTCCGCCGGGGGCAGGATGGCGGAGTCATCGATGGTAAACGCTTCCGGCATAACCACAGGAGGCATCTCTCCCAAGGTTCTGGGGTCTGTAATACAGCCGTACAAGGCCGCCGCTGCCGCCGTTTCCGGGGAAACTAAGTACACCTGAGCGTCTTTCGTGCCGCTGCGTCCAAGAAAATTCCGATTAAAGGTACGCAGGCTGACGCCGCCGGAATTAGGGGAAAAGCCCATACCGATACAGGGGCCGCAGGCACATTCCAACAGCCGCGCGCCGCTGGCCAGAATATCCGACAGCGCGCCGCAGTCCGCCAGCATCCGCAATACCTGCTTCGACCCGGGAGATACCGACAAACTCACCCCAGGCGCGATCTGCTTACCGCGCAGCATGGCCGCCACCTTCAGCAAATCCTCCAGGGAGGAATTGGTACATGAGCCGATGCAGACCTGATCCACCTTAGTGCCCGCCAGACTTTCCACGCTGACCACATTGTCCGGGCTGTGCGGGCAGGCGATCATAGGCTGCAAAGCGTCCAGATCAATGGAAATCACCCGGTCATAGCGGGCGTCCGGATCACTGGACAAGGGAACATAGTCCTCTTCCCTGCCCTGGGCTGCCAGGAACGCCCGCGTCACCTCGTCCGAGGGGAAAATGGATGTGGTTGCCCCCAATTCCGTACCCATATTGGTGATCGTTGCCCGCTCCGGCACGCTCAAACAGGCAATACCCGAGCCGCCCCACTCGATGATAGCGCCTACGCCGCCCTTCACGCTGAGGATCCGCAGCAATTCCAGACTGATGTCCTTGGCAGTAACGAACGGACGCAGCCGCCCAGTCAGTTCCACCTTATACATTTTCGGCATTTGGATGTAGTAAGCGCCGCCGCCCATGGCAACCGCCACATCCAGTCCCCCCGCGCCAAAGGCCAGCATCCCCAGACCACCGCCGGTGGGGGTATGGCTGTCCGAGCCGATCAGGGTCTTCCCCGGCTTGCCGAAGCGCTCCAGATGCACCTGGTGGCAGATTCCATTCCCCGGCCGGGAAAAGTAAATACCGTATTTACTGGCCACCGACTGGATATAGCGGTGATCGTCGGCATTTTCAAAACCGGATTGCAGAGTATTGTGGTCAATGTAGGCAACGCTTTTCTCCGTCCTGACCCGCGGGATGCCCATTGTCTCAAATTCCAAATAGGCCATGGTACCTGTGGCGTCCTGAGTCAGAGTCTGATCGATGCGCAGCCCGATCTCCTGCCCCGGCTCCATGCGTCCGGAAAGCAAATGCGCCTCTAAAATCTTCTCCGCAATGGTCTTCCCCATCCTACTCACCTCTTACTTTCGTAGAATAATAGTTTTTTGCGGACTCCACGTGCTCCGCTGTTTTTTTCGCCGCCAACTCGGCATCCCCGTCGCACATGGCGCGGTAAATCTCCAGATGCTCCTGAACCACCTGCGCCATTCGCACCGCGTCCCCCAGCGCCGCTTTCCGATAACGGCGGGTCTTCCGGTGCAGGGGCTGCAGCGTATCGTGGATCACCAGATGCCGGCTGAGAACGCTGATGGTATCGTGGAACTCGTCATCCATCTGTCTCATGCGCTCTGCGTCCTGCTTGGAAAGATAAAACTCCTGTAAATCCAGAATATGACGCAGCTTCTCTTTTCCCTTTTCCGTCAGATTCTCTGTGGCATAATAGGTGGCCAGCGCCTCGATGTACTGCCGGATCTGCATGATGTCCAGCGCGTCCTCCGCCGTCAGACCCATTACCATAGCGCCCTTGCCTGTCTCCACGATCAGCCGCTCCTGCTCCAGACGGCGCAGCGCTTCCCGGATAGGCGTTCGGCTGACGCCCAGCTTTTCCACCAGCTTCATTTCGGTGAGGATGTCGCCCCGGTTGTACTCCCCCTGAATAATGTCGTTTTCCAGCTTTTCAAACACCTGGTCTGCCAGGGATGTGGTATAAAATTCCGCCATCGTAACCCCTCCTTCTCAGCGGATATGGAAGCGGCCGGGCGCCAGTTCTTCCACCATAGAATCCAGTTCCTTGTTGGACATAACCACCTGACGGCCGTCTTCATATTCTTTATCAATGCGCTTTTTCATCTCCACCACCAGCGGGTCCTGCTTGCCGATCTGCGCGTCGCCCTCCAGGCCGTAGGCTTGATTGACCCAGTAAGCAATGCCCGCCTGGCCGGAGGTCTTGCTGATCTGCACCGTAGCCGGACGGTTCAGCAGCTTCTTGGTGTCGAAGATCGTATAGATTTCCTCATCCTTCAGCAAGCCGTCTGCATGGATACCCGCCTTGGTCACGTTGAAGTTTCTGCCCACAAACGGCGTCATGTCCGGGATGTTGTACCCAATTTCGTGCTGGAAGTAATCTGCGATCTCCGTAATCACCGTAGGATCCATGCCGTCCAGGGAGCCGCGCAGGGACGCATATTCAAATACCATCGCTTCCAGCGGCACATTGCCCGTTCGCTCGCCGATTCCCAGCAGCGAACAGTTTACCGCGCTGGCGCCGTACAGCCAGGCAGTGGAGGCATTGGCCACCGCTTTATAGAAATCATTGTGCCCATGCCACTCCAGGTATTCGCTGGGGACATCAGAATAGTATTGCAGACCGTAGATGATGCCTGCTACGCTTCTGGGCATGGCCGCCTCGGTATAGGGAACGCCATAACCCATGGTATCGCAGGCGCGGATCTTCACCGGGATGCCCGCTTCTCTGGAAAGCTGCTGCAATTCGTTGACGAACGGCACCACAAAACCATAGAAATCCGCGCGGGTGATGTCCTCCAAGTGGCAGCGGGGCACGATGCCAGCATCGAAAGCGTCCCGCACGGTGGCTAGATAAAATTCCAGCGCCTGCTTCCGCGTCATACCCATTTTTTTGAAAATATGATAATCGCTGCAGCTGACCAGAATGCCCGTCTCCCGGATGCCCAAATCCTTCACCAGCTGGAAATCCTGCTTGCTGGCGCGAATCCAGGTGGTGATCTCCGGGAACTTCAGTCCCAGCGCCATGCACTCTTCCAACGCTTTTCGGTCTTTCTTACTATAGATAAAAAATTCTGTCTGGCGGATGATTCCATAAGGTCCGCCCAACTTGGACAGCAGTTTATAGATATTTACCACTTGCTCCACGGTATACGGCTCCACCGACTGCTGCCCGTCCCGCAAAGAGGTATCTGTAATCCAGATATCCTTAGGCATATTAATCGGCACCCGGGTGTGGTTGAACGATACCTTCGGCACCACGCCCGCAGGGTAAATTTCCCGCTGTAGATTTGGCTCTGGAATGTCCTGCAAAGAGTACTTATAGGACTTCTGCTCCAGCAAATTGGTTTTGTTCGACATCTCTAGCATATGCTTTCTCCTTTCCTGTTCATGCTTCGGAATGTATTGATGTATACAATAATACCACCATCCTGCAAAAATGTCAACTGCAGAAAAGCGTCTGTTTTTGTCACAGATACTTTTCCATAAAAAACGGTGTATGCTTCGCACCGCATACACCGTTTTATGCCCCTAGCAGGGAGCGCCCTTCCAGGAACGTCTCCCCAAGTATAGTACCAGACAGACAGCGCCGAGCGCCAAGCTGATCCATTGCGAGGTGGAGAATATCAGGAATACGCCTCTTTCCGGATCACCACGCAGAAATTCAAGGCAAAAGCGCTCCACCGCATACATCGTCAAATAGAGCAGGATCATCGACAGTCTCTCTCTTTTCCTTCCTGCAAAAAGCATAAGGACACCAGCTACAGCAAGATTTGCCGCCGCCTCCAAAAGCTGAACCGGAAAGAATCCTGTTTTTATCCCCGGGTAATATACCGCCAGGAAGCCGTCATAAGCGACGCCCCGGCAGCATCCGGCCGCCAAGCACCCAATGCGGCCAATGGCATGGCCAATAGGAATACATGGAACGATGACGGCTTCATAGTCCAGCAGCCTCGCGCCGGCAATTTTAGCGCCCCAAATCGCTCCAAGAATACCTGCGGCCAAACCTCCATAGAAAACCAGACCGCTCTCCTGGAGAAAAGAAAAGTCAAAGGCGCAAATCCACGTCCACACCTTCTGCAATGGATAAGTCACCAGAATATACAGCAGCTTTGCGCCGACAAGCCCGCAGCCAAAGGCCACTGCGGCAATGATCAGCAGGTGATCCCGGTTCCGTCCCTCCCGGGAAGCGCGAACCATGGCAAGCGCGCAGGCGGTCAGGAGGCCTGCCGTCAAAAACAGCCCATAAGTAGGGATCGTTCTATGAAATAGCGTAATATAGGGAAACATATTTCCTCCAAATAGGATTCCAGCCGGTGCGCTCGCACCGGCTGGCGTTTTTTGATGTAAATGGATTACAAAGAAAATCTCATTGCTGCCATCAGGCCGCCAAAACAGGCAGCACAGGCAAGATAGAAAATGCAGCACAAGATCAATCCGATGATCGAACAGATAAGCCCCGCTTTTGCCAGGCCGGCCTCCGCCGCATCTGCCTTACCTTTTGCACCCAAAACAATTCCAATAATGCCCAGAATTGCGCCGATCCACCCATAGCCAGGGAAAAAGGCGCCAATCACCAGGGAAAGGATCCCCAGAACCAAAGATGCTACTGCCATGCTAATCTCTCTCCTTTTTCTATTCCGCCACCCGCTGATTCTCCGGTTTTATGCGTGCCCGCGAAACGCAGAAAGCGTGTAGCTATGCACTTGAGGATAGCATATTTTTCCATGACTGTCAAGTATAAGATTATTTTAACAATACGATATGATATTTGTATTCCCACTTAGGTCAGTTTACAAGGGACTACACGCAGACCACGAAACGGGGGCTGCTGACAACAAATAAAGGCTGAGTATCAAGCACCGGGAAAGTGCGAGATATTCGGCCTGTTTTGTTGTCAGGGGTTTTCAAAGGGTCTTAGCAAAGGCGGACGGGGCAGTCAACGGCGGCGCATGAAATGCGCCGTTCATCTTGACCGTTGACTGGCTCGGCTGGCTTTGCTATCTCCAAGATAAATGGGAAGCTATATATTATCCAAGTTTTCCCTCAAATTACCCTGTATTAAATGTTGGGTAATTGCTCTGTTTAATTCCTTATGGGGGTGATAGGCTGCTTGTTCTTCCTTATGAACACATTCCTCCATCAATGCCTCTGTAGAAATGCCTTCCCGCTTGCCATAAAGGTGAGCAAAGGCATAGCACACTGACTTGAGACAGCCAAAGATGTAGTCGTGATTTCCCCGCATATCGGGCAAGTCATTAAAAGAACCCATACCTCCGTATGCACGAAGATGGTGGGCAACCTCACGCTGCTGAGTCCAGTCCTGAATGTCCCGATCCAGCCAGTCAATCCAGTTTTTGAACTCCGGGTGGTCTGTTTGAAGAATCAACCGCAGGCAGGTAAATGCTTGTGTATAAATATCTGTTTGGGTCACACTATGACCTCCTCTCTAATTCCGATTTATCGTTTCCCTATTTTCTCCCCCGCTGTGGGTTTGGATTTTTCAGCAAGTCCGACTTCTCCGCAATCTTTTTCAGCCACTTCTTTTCGTCCTCTGACAGCTTCTTCAAATTCAGTTTGAGCCGCTTACAGATAAAGGCCATAGCCGCCTGTTCCGGGTCGCTGTCCTCATTGGCGGCTTCGTCTGCGGCCTGTAAAAAATCTTTCAGCGGGTTATCCTCTGGGACGCTGAAAAAAATCGTCCTTGTGGGATTCCCGCAGGTCAAGGCCTATCTTGTTTATATCCTGCTGTATTACATAGCGGCAAAAGCTGTCCTCGTCAATATGGGCGGTAATAAGCTGCCTTAACTGCGGGTCGGTCAAGCCGGGATTATGCTGTTTCATAATCGTTGCGCTCACAGCGTCCACAATGGCGTTTGCGCCCTGCACCTGCTTTGTCGCTATACCGTTCACATAGATTTCAAGGTCGGCCATGAGCCGAGGAAAATCCGGGTGCGTTGCCAGCTCACACAAGAGGGCATTATCCACCAGCCCGCTTTTCAATAGTTCAATCATATCATCACTCAAACGCAGGTCTGAAAAATCGGCGTTTGGGTGATTTTTTGTGTGAGAACGGCACAGCAGATAATCAACAGACACTTCATAAAACTTCGCCAACTGGATAAGGGCATAATGGCTGATGTCCTTGAAATTGTCCCCCTCGTAACTGCCTAAAGCAGACTTGGAGAGGTGCGTCTGCTCCGCAAGCTGCTCCAACGTCAGGCCGTACTCTACACGCAGGTCTGATAGTTCCATGCTCTCCCCTCCTTGTCTGCTCAATAAATGAGAAATTTTCAATTCCCCTCATCTATGAGTCTTTTCCATTGACGATATTCCGGCGTTTCATCCCACTCCAACGCTCTATCAATATAAAACTCTGCCAACTCGAAAGATGCAGGAGGTGTCAATGGAATAAAAAGATAGTACGCCATTAAAAATGCACAACGAGCTGCGGCTTTCATGCTACTTTCATTCTGAAACTTGTGTAACGATGCTTCCAATACAAAAAACAAGTTAAGCCGGTTTACCTCGTTTTCATTCGCATAGAAGCAATTCAAATCATCGGGTGTTAGATTAAAAATAGTTTTTTCATCGAAATATGGATTCCCGAAGTCTATTTTTATGTTCATGGATTTTTCTCCCAAAACTCTGATTTGCTATTCTTTTTTCATTCTACCACAATTCCGAGAGCGTGGAAATAACAAAAGGAGGATATTTTCCGCCCATTGCTTAAGCTTTTGGGAACCACCGGCAGTGCCGGTGGTTTTCGTTGTACAATAATGCAGCCCCCGGGTTTACAAGCCCGGGGGGCTGTGCTATTTTCAGACAGTCTCCACCTTGATGGTATTGGTATTGCCCGTACAGCCGTTTACCGGACCGCCGGTCAGCACCACATTGTCGCCCTTCTGCACAGGCAAATGCTCCCGAGCACTGTTCAGCGCATAGTAGAACATGACCTCCATAGAGGGGAACTCCTGGCTCAGCACGGGCAGCACACCCCAGCTGAGACTCAGCTTCCGCCACACCTTCTCAATGGTGGTCATACCGATAATATCCACCGGGCAGCGGAAGCGGCTGACCATCATGGCCGTCTTGCCGGACACAGAACATACCACAATGCCCTTGGCGCCCACATCAATGGCCATGGAGCAGGTAGCGTGGGAAATAGCGTCCAAATTGTTGTGGATCTTGAACTCCGAATTCAAAAAGCGCTGCTTGTATCCCGTGTGCAGCTCAGTATACTCCGCGATCTGCGCCATGATCCGCACCGCCTCCACCGGATACTTTCCTGCGGCGGATTCTCCGGAGAGCATAATGGCGGAACTGCCGTCATACACCGCATTGGCCACGTCGGAGATCTCCGCACGGGTGGGGCGGGGATTATAGATCATGGATTCCAGCATTTCCGTAGCGGTAATTACCCGTTTGCCCAGCAGGCGGCACTTTTGGATCAGCATCTTTTGCACTGCGGGTACTTCTACAAAGGGAATCTCCACACCCAAGTCGCCCCGGGCGATCATAATGCCGTCGCAATACTGGCAGATTTCCTCCACGTTGTTCACGCCTGCCCGGTTCTCAATCTTGGCGATTACATCGATGCTCTCGCCGCCGTTTTCCTTCAGGAATGTCTGCAGCTCCAGCATATCCTCCTTGGTGGACACAAAGGAAGCAGCAATAAAGTCCACATCGTTCTGAATACCAAAAAGGATATCCTCTTTATCCTGCTGGGACAGGTACGGGCCGGTCATTACCTTATTGGGGAAACACATACTCTTCCGGTCGCTGAGCACGCCGCCCACCACCACCCGGCAGATGGCGTTATTCCCCTCCAGCGCGGTCACCTGGAAGATAACCAGGCCGTTGTTCACCAGGATCTGATCTCCCACCGTGAGATTTTTGATGAGATCCTTATAATTGACGGAGACTTTGGTTTCATCTCCCTCCACCTCATCGGTGGTAAAGGTAAAGGTATCCCCCTCCCGCACAGTCACCTTCCCCTGTGCAAAGGTACGAATACGGTATTCCGGGCCCTTTGTGTCCAGCATAATGGCAATGGGCAGATTCAGCTTCTCCCGGACGGATTTAATCAGATCCATTTTCTGCTTATGCTCAGCGTGGGTACCATGAGAAAAATTCAGACGAGCCACATTCATACCCGCCCGGCACATTTGCGTCAACGCTTCCTCGTTCTCGCTGGCAGGGCCAATGGTACAAATGATTTTGGTTTTACGCATACATTGCATCCTCACTTTCTTTTGTGATGATATTTTATCTTACTGCGATTTCATTTTATCACGAAGCCTTCGGCACGTCAATTCTTTCCGCGTGATTTTTACAATTTCTATATAATAGATACCTGATATTCCCGCAGCCAGAAGTCTATCTGAAGCATATAGGCGATGGTCTGCGGCACGCCCATCAGCTGGCCGTACCATGGCCAGACATACTCGGCTGTAAGCAGTCCCTCCAGCGCTTCCCGGCGTACCAGCTGGAAAATCGGCGATGCCGGCTCGGAGAGGATACGGCGCAGCCTTGCGCTGACGATTTCCAGATATTGGGGATGCCAGGTCTTAGGATAAGGGCTTTTTTTCCGCTGGAGCACCTCCTCTGGCAATACCCCAGCCATTGCCTGACGGAGAAGTCCCTTTTCCCTGCCCTGATAGTCTTTGTATTCCCAAGGTACTCCATACAGGTATTCGGCAATGCGGTAGTCGCAGAAGGGCACCCGTACCTCCAAACCGGAGAACATACTCATCCGATCCTTCCGATCCAGGAGCGTCTGCATGAACCAGCGATAATTCAGGTTTACCATTTCTTTCATACGCCGCTCCTGCGCCGTTGTTCCCGGGAGGATGTCGCTTTCCCGAATGGTCTGCTGATACCGTTCCCGTACAAACGCCTCCCCATCTACCTGCTCCCGAAGCTGAGGATGGAGAAACGCCGCTCGCTGCGCCGTATTCTGCGCCCAGGGGAATCCCTCCCGCGCCCGGATCTCCGGATCGCGATACCAGGGATACCCTCCAAAAATCTCATCGGCGCACTCCCCGGAGAGCGCCATTTTTACTTCCGTGCGAATTTCCCGGCAGAACGCCAGCAGGGAAAAATCCACATCCGCCATCCCCGGTAAATCCCGGGCACGGGTAGCATCCTCCAGCGCCAATGCCAGATCTTCAGGCGTCAGCACCGTCCAGTGATGTTCCGTGCCCAGCGCCTGCTGCATGATATGGATGTAATGATCGTCGGAGTTCGGCTGGAATTTTCCCGGCACAAAATACTTTTCATTATCCACATAGTCCACGGAGAAGGTATCCGCCCGTTTTCCCTGCCGGTGCAGCTCCTGGGTGCAAATCGCACTGATCAGGCTGGAATCCAGCCCGCCGGAGAGAAACATTCCCAAGGGCACGTCGGATACCATCTGCCGCCGGATGGCGTCTGTCACCAGAAAGCGCACTTTTTCCACCGTTTCCTCCCAAGAATCCGTATGTTCCCGATCCATCAGCCTCCAGTACCGGCGGATGTGCAGCTTCTCCTTTTGATAAACGGCGCAGCAGCCTGGTTCAATTTCATAAATATCCCGGAATACGCCGCTTCCCGGCGTTCTCCCCGGTCCCAGCAGCAGAAGCTCCGCCGTGCCCTGCGCGTCCAGCAGAGGCTTGATTCCAGGATATGCCAAAATGGTTTTTATCTCCGAGGCAAACAGAAGTCCCCCTGCCTGCCGGGTATAAAAGAGGGGCTTTACGCCCATTCTGTCCCTGGCCAGGAACAGCCTTTGGGCATTTTCCTCCCAGACAGCAAATGCGAAGATACCATTGAATCGAGCCAGAGCCTCCTCCCCCCACTGGGCATAGGCATGAAGCACTACCTCCGTGTCGGAATGGCTGCGGAAAGTATGCCCGGCGGCAAGCAGTTCCTTACGCAGTTCCTCCGTATTATAGAGTTCTCCATTGTAAACCAGGCAGTATTCTTCTCCCGCCCAGGATAGCTGCATGGGCTGCCCGCCCCCCTCCGGATCCACAATGGCCAGTCGGGAATGGAGCAGTCCGCACCCCGCCTGTTCATAGGTTCCCCGGCCGTCCGGCCCCCGGCGTGCCATTGTGGCCGCCATTTTTTCCAAAATATCCCCATTCCGGGGAAGATCCAGAATCCCTGCGATTGCGCACATGGTGCATCCCGTCCTTTCCATCTCCCCATCTTATGTACAAGGCCGGAAAATGTGCATGAACTCCATCTTTGCGCACATACTAACGGCGGTGATGAATATGAACGAAAGCAAAAATCTACTCACTTCCATTTTAACCACCGCCCAGATGGGACAAACCGGCATCCGCAGCACCTTGCAGACGCCCATGCGCTCCACCCTGCGCCGGGCATTGGAAACACAGCTGCGGGAATACGACGCCATCGAGCAGCAGGCGCAAGCCATTGCCGGTTCCCGGGGCTGGGAACTGCGGGAATTGGAGCCAGCCGCCAAGGGTATGGCAAATTTCATGACCCGCATGCGCCTGTCCACCGGCAGCACCGATTCCAAAATCGCCGCCATGATGATCCAAGGAAATACCAAGGGTATGATTACAGGACTGAAAGAACTGCACCAATTCAACAAATCCGATCCACAGGTCACGGCGCTTTCCCAAAAACTGCTGGACTGCGAAACCGCCGGTATTCGCCAGATGCAGGGGTTCCTTTGAGACCCCTGCATCTTCCTCTGTCCCTTGATCGCCCTGTCATAAATACGGGAAAGCGGTCTGCGGCATTCCCGGCAGACGTTTGGACGGCAGAGCGCTGCGCACACTCGCCCCGGAACAAAATGCGTCCCTGCTGCATATCCTGAAAAAGAGCCCTTGAAAGGAGGGATTCTTTTGCCATCCACAGGATACATACAGGTGCGCGCCTATACCAGCACCGCCCGGGTACCCCTGGAGAATGTGGCCGTTTCCGTGCGCACTCCCCAGGGGCAGCTCCTGGCCGCCCGTCTCACAGACCGCAGCGGGATGCTGGATGCGCCCATTCCCATCAGCGTACCCGATCGATCCGCCAGCACGGAACCGGGTTCCGGCGTCATACCCTTTACTCAGGTAAATATTTTTGCCCGTAAAGAACGCTTTGAGCAGATTGAGGCGGAAAATGTGCAGGTATTTCCCGGCATTGTTACCACCCAGAATTTGGAGATGATTCCCCTGGCGGAATTTCCCGGAGAATGGAACAAAGCGGAAATATTTGACACGCCGCCGCAAAATCTCTAAGGAGGTGCCCTATGCCTCCAGTCGTGCCGTATATTCCCCAGGAGATCACCGTCCATCTCGGGCCTCCCGGCTCCAACGCCGCCAATGTCACCGTTCCCTTTGCGGATTATGTAAAAAACGTGGCCTCCAGCGAGATCTACCCCACCTGGGATGATGCCGCCCTTCGCGCCAACATCCTGGCCATCATCTCCTTTGCACTGAATCGGGTGTATACAGAGTATTACCGCAGCCGGGGATACGACTTTGACATTACCAATTCCACCGCTTACGACCAGGCTTTTGTCAATGGACGCAGCTATTTTGACAATGTTTCCCGGATCGTGGACGAACTCATCACCAGCTACCTCCGCCGTCCCGGCTTTGTGGAGCCGCTGGCTGCCAAATTCTGCAACGGCACCACCGTTACCTGCGAAGGGCTGAGCCAATGGGGCAGTCAAAACCTGGCTCTGCAGGGCTACAGCTACGACCAGATCCTGCGCAGCTACTATGGAGATGTGGAAGTGGTTTCCAACGCCCCTGTACGGGGAATCACCTCCTCCTACCCCGGCACGCCATTGCGGGTGGGCAGTACCGGGCCGGATGTGGTGGCTATGCAGACGGCGCTGAACCGGATCGCTCAAAACTATCCGGCTATCCCTCGGATTCCAGCCGCCGACGGAATTTTCGGCAGCCAGACAGAGGCGGCAGTGCGGCGCTTCCAGGAGATTTTTAACCTGAGTCCCGATGGAATTGTAGGTCCCGCCACCTGGAATGCCATCACCCGCCTCTATACCGGCGTCACCGCCTTGAGTGAGCTGCGCAGTCAGGGGCAGCAATTTTACGTCATCAACTGGGCGCCGCCCAACGCCCTCCAGGAAGGCAGCACCGGCGACAAGGTTCGCCTGCTGCAATATATGCTCTCCACTTTGGCAGCCTACATCCCCAACATCCCGGAGGTGGCCATCGACGGCATCTACGGCCCCGCCACCCGCGCCAGCGTACTGGCCGCACAGCGGTGGTTCGGCCTTCCCGAAACGGGCACCGTAGATGAGCAGATCTGGAATGATATCTATGACCAATATGCGGGCATTGAGAATGCTACCCTCCGGGCGGGGGAAAACTATCCAGGAAGAGACGCCAATCCCAGCCTAGCCAATGCAGTAACGGCGGGGAATTTCCGCCGCGAGCGTCCGCCTATGCGTCCTCCCCTCCCGCCGGCGCTCATCGGCCTGACCACCATGACCCAGTTCCCGGGCTACGATCTGCATTTGGGTTCCCGGGATCCCAACCAGCAAAACGGGATACCCATGCGTCCCTCCGGCACATTTATCGGCCAGCCGGTGCGCAGCCTGCAAACCATGCTGCGAGCCATAGGGCAGACGGATCCCAGACTCCCCATCGTTATCCCCGACGGCATTTACGGCCCGGGCACCATGGCCGCCGTATCCACCTTCCAGACGCTGTATTCCCTACCCGTCACCGGCGTAGTGGATCAAAAGACCTGGGAGCGCATCGTGGAGATCTATCTGCCCGCCCTGGAACAGATCGGCCTGACCACGCCCATTGAGATCATATTCGAGCCGGAACAGGTTTTCCGCCTGGGCGAATCCAGCCCCTATTTATATCTGGCGCAGGGGATGCTCACCGCCTTGGCGCAGGGCTACAGCAATTTGAAGCTCCCCTCTATGAACGGGACAAAAGACGACGCCACCACAGCCGCCGTGGCCTCCTTCCAGCAGTTTGCCGGCCTGCCGGCCACAGGAGAATTGGATCGTGCCACCTGGACGCAGCTTGTTAATCAGTTCACCTTATATGCCAACCACATTTCCCGTTTTTAAGACCGTTTATGCTTTCTTAATTTTCTCTTAAATTCCGGATTCCGGAAAAGATTATACTTGATTTACGAACCGAATTGTCGTATACTTTTACGGAACGGGACATTCATCTGATGTCCCCGGGGGGAAAGCCATGTTCATAAAAAGTTGGAAAAAAGAAATATTCACCATTCCCAATATCCTCAGTATGTTTCGTCTGGCTCTGATTCCGGTATATGTGATCATTTATCTGAACGCCACCGAGCCGGGACATTACTTTCTGTCTGCGGCAATCCTGGCTGTGTCCTGCCTGACGGATCTGATCGACGGAAAGATCGCACGGAAGTTTCACATGATCTCCAATCTTGGCAAGATTCTGGATCCTGTGGCGGACAAAGCCACGCAGTTCACCCTGATTATCTGTCTGGCTGTGCGGCACCCGGTGCTGTGGTATTTGGTAGGTCTTTTTGTGGTGAAAGAAGGATTTCAGGCCGTTGCCGGCATGGTGCTGCTGCACCGCAGGCAGATCCTGAAGGGTGCGCTCATCACTGGAAAGGTATGTACTACCATTCTCTTTTTGAGCCTTATCTTATTGGTGCTGCTTCCTGGCCTGCCCCAAGATACCGTACGCGCCATAGCCGCTGTGGACGCCGTTTTCATGCTGGTGGCCTTCGTGGATTACATTTTTGCTTTCATGGGCAAGCGGGATAAGATCGAAGCCCTGGATGTAGATCCTAACGACGCCCTTGGGGGATAAGCAAACAACAGCAAGCCGTCCGCTGCCCGGTAAGCAGCGGACGGACTTTTTTGTAAAAACTGAGGCGGCAGTCTTGGCAACTGCCGCCTGAATGTGTATATCTTCCGGGGGAGACTGTCACGGGTGCACCGTCGGCTCATCCATGGATATTTCCACGGCATCGGCTTCCCTTCTCCGCCTGGTTTCTGAGAATAGTATACCACATCTTCCGTAAGAATGGTGAACGGACTTTGAATTCCCAGGGAACTTTTTGTGTATTCCGATCAACCCAGTTTTACGATCTTGCACAGCGCCTGATACCCGGTGATCACCGTTGTGCTGCGGACGCCCCAGGGCATCCAGGATACCACCGCCATCAGGCTCCTGCGCTGTATGTAGGCATACATTTGAGGATCCCTATCCTTTATATGCGCCAGCAGCGCCTCATATGCCTCTTTTCTTTCCAAATTATCGCCGCTGCAGGAAAACTGCGTGACCATCATAATCGCGCCCAGGTAGTGGAGCATATAGCGGCACAGTCCCTTGGGAAGCGTATGCAGCTGCGCATAGGTAAAGCTGTCGAACATCATCCGGGTCACGCGCACCTGCTGCTCATAGCGCTTCATGACATTTTCCATGGTAATGGACTGATCCGACCGGCCGATGTAATAGCGGTACAGGTTCACATCCAGATAATACAGCTTCCGCATCTGCGGCAGAGGCTGGAAAGCATACAGGTTGTCCACATAGAAGGTATGCTCCGGCAAGACGATGCCGCTGGCGCGCATGGCCTCCGTCCGGTAAAGCAGACTGTGCATCATCATGATCTGGGCAAAATGGAAACCCTTTACCTCATCCCATCCAAAGAATCGGTTTTGGGGCAGCTGCCGGTTCCACCGGCGCACAGCGCGGGTATTGTCCTCCACGTGCTCGTATACATAGTTTGTGATATACAGGTCTGCCTCCAGCCCCTTGGACACATGCCCCCGGAGGGTAGCCAACAACTCCGCCAAGGCTTTTTCATCCACCCAATCGTCAGAATCCACTACCTTGAAGTAAAGCCCGGTGGCCTCCTGCAGGCCGCGGTTCACACCGGAGCCATGGCCGCCGTTTTCCTTGTGGATCGCCCTGACGATGGTGGGATACTGCCGGGCATAGCTGTCCGCGATGGCGGCGGTAGCATCCGTGGAACCATCGTTGACAATGATGATCTCCACTTCCTCCCCGCCTGTTAGGATCGTATCCACCGCATGGCAAAGATACTTTTCAGAATTATAGCTGGGAATAGCAAAAGTAATCAGTTTCATGACCTCATAGATTCCTTTCATTCTCACACTGTCGTTTTCTTTTGTGATCATAGAAGAAATTTTTGCGTATGTTATTTTATCATATCCCTCGGAAAAATGGAAGTGGGAAAACGCTGCCAGCAGCAAAATTATAAAAATCTTAAGAAACGCCGTCGATTGCTGCCGCCATACGACGTTTTGGAAAAAAAGGCTGACAACGGCGCGAATCCACCAGGAAAGCGGGTACGTTTCCTCCCTGCTGTTATGGTGAAATTACGTTGAAAAGCGCTTGTACGCCAGCATTTTTACATAAAGAAACTGGACACCCGCTTCGATACGCATTGTATCAAAACTGGTGTCCAGTTATGCTTTCAATTACAGGATAACAAATAGAGGGTTCTCGTTTTTTGCATCAGCTACCCGTTCTCATTCCAACTGCGTATGACAAAAGCCATAATCGCAATAATACGGATAGCTCTTTTGTATGCTTATGTAAGAGCAGCAGTCATTTTTATGAAGTTTGCTTTCCTGTCCTTATTTTAGAAGATGGAACTTCCTAAAAATCGTTTTTTCAAGAGGAATAAGCGTTTTGTTGCACACAATTAGAAGGGCAAACGTATATAAATAGGTTACAACTGGATTTGAAAGCGAAATATCCAGCCCCACGATTTGAATGCAGCTCGGAACAAGTAACTTGATAATATACTCAGAGCCGCACAAGAATAGTGTGTTACTTCCAAGCTCGTTGAAAAGCTTCACATTTTCAAGGAATTTGGAAACAATGAGTACAAGGCAAATCGTGATCATCGGACATAGAAGCGAACAAATCAAGCCCATAAATGCATTGGTGTTGATATAGTTCAGCAAATTTCTTCCCCAAAACAGCAGCCCAGAATATATTAGGCAAACAAATCCCAAGCACGCACAAATAATCT
>DVKX01000035.1 GCA_018715805.1 Candidatus Faecousia intestinigallinarum
CTTGGGAAACATACCCGCTGATACTGCATTCAAACGGCCCGTTTATCCAGGCTCCGCGATTCGTATCGTTGTTTGACATGAGATAATGGGTGATTCCGCCAGCTTCATAAGTTGAAACGGACTCATCATCCTTAAAATATGTATAAGAATGATTGGAAGCCTCCCACAGCGTGATCATAATCGAAATAGGCCGCTGGGGGTCCCCATAATCCGCGCAAAAAAGAAGCTGTTCTGCCCCGTCATAGTAGACTAAAACGGTGTTTAATTCAAATCCCTCAGGGAACCATCTGGGAACTAACGGGACATCCGAAATACCATAGGCATCCAGCGCATCCTGTAAGGAGGTATAGGTGGCAGTATCATAACCGTCTTCCCCCAGCGTATCCACAGAACGGGCGATTTCATCCACAGCGCCAGCCTGGGAATACCGCAGAAGCGGATCTTCCGCGGCCTGCACCGATCCAAAGTTAAAAAACTCGTCTGTCCACTGTGCCAATTTTCCAAATACGTCGGCGCCCAACGCCTGCGCGGTAAATAAGCTCCCGAAAACAGCGATCACCGCCAAGATGGCCGCTAACAGCACCCGGCCAGGACGCTTCCAACGGTTGCGCGTCCGGCGCCCCGGCGTGCATGATTGCATGTTCTGCCAAAAGGCAGCATAGGAGGCGTCTACATCCGGAACCGGCGGCATCGGCGCTTTCCGTTCCAGTGCATCGAGATACCGGGCGATCACGTCGCCGTCATACGTTTCTTCAGTCATAGAATCCAGAGCCAGTGCCAGCGCGGATTCCAGTTCTTCCGCAGTCAGGGCATCCAGCTCCGCTTCCGAAAGATAGCCGTACGAGGAATTGTGGATTGAAGTATTTTGTTCCAGGTCGCGCATATTCGCCGCCTCCTTTCCCTTCTACTTATATATGGATTCAGCCCGGGATTTTGTTGCATGAAAAACGTTCAATCCGAAAAATTCGTCTCTTTCATTAGAAGCCGACATCGTGCAACTGCTCTTGCTACGCGGCTCCTGACGCCGGATTCGGAGATATGCAGCCGAAGAGCAATTTCAGCATAGGGCAGCTGGGATTCAAATCTCCAAAGAAGAATCTGCCTGTCCTGGATGGGAAGATCCCTTGGAAAAAGTTCGGCAACCGAGGTATGCTGCGCCGCGGCGGCGGAAGACAGCGCTTCCTGCAGCGGCACAGTGAGCCGGTTTTCCGCCCGGCGGATCTCGTTGGAAGCCAGATTTTTCAAAACCAGCACCAGCCAGCCCTCGGGATTGGGGTGCTGCCGCAGCTTGGCCTGATGGAAGACGGCCAAACAGAACGTGTCGTGCACCAGATCGTCCGCCGCCTCAGGTGACTTGACAAGGCGATACGCCAAGCGATAGAGCTTCTGATAGGTGGATTGATACAGCGCTTCCAAAAAGCTGTTATTGGGCTCCTTCAACAGGGCGTACACCTCCTTCCCGGCGCGGCATTTCTTCCCGCACCCTGTCTGTATGATACCATATCCCACCTTGAAAGGGAAGCGTCCGTCTCCGGCAGCCGGAAGTTTGCCTGGCCCGAAAAAATTATGTACCTCTGCAACAAAAGTCGGGGCTGCATACATAAAGGCATATAGGGAAGTAGAGATCAAAGACAATGGCTTGAAAAATCAGCCGGATTTCAAAAGATGGGAGGCCTTCTATGAAACAGAAAATCTTGCGATGCAGCGCGCTTTTGCTCCTGCTGGCGCTGCTGCTCTGCGGCTGTGACAGCACGCCGCAGCAAACCGATTCCACTTCCAGCGGCAGCGGCGCCAACACGGCAGGCCTGGAGCAGCAGGAAGTGCAGACGCCGGAAGCGCTGATCCTAGAAACCGCACAACAGTATTACAGGGTGCAGTTTGCTGACCCGCGGAATATGATTTATGTGGAAAATGCCCAAGTCACAGAAAACGGCGCTTTTTTCCATGGCGTAACCCAGGAAGAGAACGGGCTTTACATCGGCACCATGAAGATTTCCAAAGTGGGGGAAATATTCGGAAGCGGCAGCATAAGGGACGGGGCAGTCGGATTGAATGCCGCCTGTAATGCACAAGATACTGATTGCTACGTGATTACTTCCCAAGTTGAGGAAGAGGATGCTCAGATTCTATACATTGGCTCCGAGTCAGAACCGCTAGATGGCCTCGTCTCCGACGGTTATGGGGTAAGGTGGATGTTTCCTTGGGATAGCGGATTGCTACTTTTGACCGATGACGGGCGGAGCTGCTCTGTTTCTATGGACGGCAGCCTAAGCCCTGTGACTGCCCTTGGCATGCAACTGCACGACGCATTTCAGTCGGAATCCGGCAGGATCATCCTTCTCAGCCGCGGCGACACCCCGGCCTTCTACACACTGGAGCCCGGAACAACATCGGTGGAGCTCCTGTGCGCGGTGCCGCAGGAGCTGGAACAGGCGTCCTTCCTTCCCGGCGAGAAATGGGGCTATGATTTGCTGGCCTATGACAATATGTGCCTATATGGCTGGAATTTCGGCGACGACACGCTCATGGAGCTCCTGCGCTTTGAGACACTCAGCTTGTCTGGCAGCCGGATTACTGCGATGGCCTGCCTGGATGCAGGTTCGCTGGTGGGCGCCTTTGTCCCTATGGACGGCAGTAAAACACGGGTATTTTTCCTGACGAAGAGCGATGCCCCGATGGATAAGCTCACATTGACCATCGCTGGAATTTCACAGCCTATGTCCATGCAGAACTTGATGGCAGAGTTCGGTCAGATGTATCCCGAGTACCAGGCGGAATACGTCGACTACCGGGAACTGTATGGCGATCAGGCGGTGACGCAGTTGTTGCTGGATCTCCAGGACGAGAACTGCCCGGACGTTCTGCTGCTCAATGCTGTCCCCTATGAAGCACTGGCGCAGCGAGGGCTTTTGACAGATCTCAATGGGTATCTCAACGGCGGAAAAAACCTCGCGGCGGCAGAACTTCTTCCCAACCTAATTGCTGCACTGGAAACGGAAGATGGTAAACTATACAGGTTACCTCAGTCCTTTTCAATCAAAACGGCGGTTGCCTTGTCTTCGGTAGTAGGCAGCAGAAGGACTTGGGATTTTTCTACGTTTTCAGAAATTTTCGCCCAAATGCCGCAAGGCTGTGCACTGTTTCCCAACCGTGATCCAAATGCACTTATAACCGACGTACTGTTCCACTCGTATTCTCAGTTTGTGGATGAAGAGGCTGGAAAAGCAAAGTTTGATGGGGAATTGTTTAGCCAGTGGTTAGAGCTAATTCGCAAGCTCCAAGATGTACCACCGCCGGAAAGCGAGAGCAACACGGAAGCACTGCGGAAACAGGAGCTATTGCTGATGCCAGTACAGTTCTCCAGTGCGGCGCAGTTTGACGAACTGTCGAAGGAACTAGGGGATGACATGGTTGCCATTGGGTATCCCGATGGTGCAGCAGCCAGTTTTTATCTCAGTAACCCCGTGGCCATCCCTGCTAACGCCCAAGAGACCAAGGCAGCCTGGGCGTTTATAGAACTGATGGTATCCTCTGTCTATCACAATGACCGGAGCGGGTGGCTTTGCCTGACCAACACGATTCAGGAAACCTTGGACACGGAAGTCTCTTCCGGCGTCCGTCAGGAGAGTGCCGATGCACTGCGGGCGCTGATCGACACCACCGACCAGGTGGTCTATTACAATGAAGATGTCACACAGATCGTGCTAGAGGAAACCGCCCCCTACTTTGACGACGCCATTTCTCTCGAGGAAGCCGTACAGCGCATTCAGGACCGGGTGCAGCTTTACCTGGACGAGCGGTAAATGACAGCAGAACTGTTCCTTCATCCAGGATACGCACCGCACAGGTACACGATAGTAATAAGATCAGGATATTAGCGGGGGAGTCGCTTTGGCGGCGCCTCCGCACACATTTCCAGTATCATTATTCTTGCGGCCTATGTAAGATTATTCTATGGCCTAATCAATGTGGTTTAACTCTCGTGTTCTTGTTATGATTGACCAAATAGCTGGTACTGTCTCGATTGCTA
>DVKX01000036.1 GCA_018715805.1 Candidatus Faecousia intestinigallinarum
GGCTCGGATTATGTTTCCAAAAGAGACGGCGCAGAAAGAGAGACCGCAGATCTGATCTACCGGAACGCGTACCAATATCCGGGAACGGATGCGTGCATTTCCGCCACTAAATTAAAAGAAGAATTGATCCATTATGAAGTTAACGATACAAAGAAAGAATCCCTTGCTTCTATCACACTGGGTGTTGTGGGGATGTTGTATTTTGTGTTTGGGGCGCTTTCCATTTTGGCTGATGTATTTTTCAGCTTTGGCAGCGTATTGGAATCCTTCCTGGAGGAACACCTTATTGCGCTCATTCTGGATCTCCCATATCTCGCGTATTTCATGATTAAGGGCATTGCGGGCGATGTACGGAATGCAACCGGAATTTTCTACATCGTAATCATTATGGGGGTGTGTATCTTTCTGTTTACTGTGTTCTTTCGTTTATTTAAGGAATCGTATGGCAAGTATAGGAAAGTAAAAAGCGCCCAAAAAGAAATGGATGACCTGAAAGAAAGCGGCAGATACGATCGGATCATGGCGGAAAGCGACGAATTGCGCAAACCAAATGAAGAACTGGCGGATCAGTGGCACCGCGCTTGGTTTGAGTGGGTCTCCAGCGTGAAAAACTCGGCAGCGAGTGGGGGAACCGACGGATGATCTATACCCCTCTTACCAACAAGGCCCTGCGTCTGGCCTATGCCGCCCACCACGGGCAGACGGATAAAAGTGGCCAGCCGTACATCTTCCATCCCTACCATTTAGCAGAACAGATGACAGACGAAGTAAGCGTCTGTGTGGCTCTGCTTCATGATGTGGTGGAGGACACCAGCCTGACCTTTGAAGATTTGGAACGGGAGTTCCCGAAAGAGGTCACGGATATTTTGCGTCTGCTCACCCACGAAAAGGGGACGGACTACTTTGACTATGTGCGGGTCATCCGGGAAAACCCCGTAGCGGTGAACGTCAAGCTGGCTGACCTGGCTCACAATTCCGACGAAACCCGGTTTGCCGGGTGCGGAGACATATCGGCGGAACAGCTTGCCCACTGGCGGGAGAAATACGCCAAAGCCAGAGCGATTTTAGAGGGCGGCGAGGACTGACAGCAGCGGAGGATAGCAGCCTCAGGCGAGGTCGTCAATGGTCAAGATGGGCGCACTTCGTGCGCCGCCATTGACCGCCCCGGCCGGTCTTGCTTTTTAGTCATCAGGGCGGGCAATCCCCAGAAGTGCTTGCCCGCCCCTTTGGGATTTTGGGAGAACAATAAATTGGGATTGAGGAAGGAGCGGCGATGAAATACAAAGTAGTTGGGAAAAGAGGCGATATTCCCTTTACGGTATCTTCAGGGGAAATTGCAGATGCTATGGAAAATCACTGCGATAGCGGTGAGTTTCGATTTCTGGAATATATGTATGATGAAACAGGCCGTCAGGTCATAGGGATCAAAGGTCTCGCTGATTTAGGTCATGGGTATGGCTTCCATAACGGTTGGAAGGAATTTTCTTTGAAAATTGGCGAAATATATTCCTTCACGCACGATTGTACCTCAATCGAAGGTCCTTCGGATTGGCACGATGATAGCTTTACAGTCACTTTGCAGTTGGTGGAAGTGGATTAACAGTCGTGATCGTCAATAATCAAGATGAACGGCACACTTCGTGCGCCGCCATTGACCTCCCTGCCCGGTCTTGCTGAACGGTCATCAAGGCGGGCAGACCTCCTTTGGAGGCTGCCCGCCCTCTTTGGATTTTGGGCGGGTGCGGTTGTCGAAATGCATCCCACCGAGCGATGGATTCCCCGGCGGGCACCGCCCGCCGCTCCTCCTGGGAGCGTAAACGCTCCCCAGGGGGTGAGCGAAACACGGCACAATTTTAGGGGAGTTTTGATAAGCCCATAGGATAAGGATAAATGGTATCAAATGTCTTAAATAAAAATATTTAGAATAGGAAGCCACTTTGCGAGCGGGAATGACTTCACGCCTTAAAATAAGATTTGGTACTTGCAAAAATAGATAAGTTATGTTATCATATGCATGTACCGTATAGGGCGGGGGCAGTTTATATCCAACAGGATATGAAAGTCAATCACTGCAAGTGATTAGAACTGGAAATGTAAGCCTATACACACTTTTGGTGTGCATAGGCTTATTTTTTTACCTTGTAATTAATGAAAAAGGAGATCTAAATTTATGGTAGCAACTTTTTTAACGGCAATCGTCTCTTTTGCCAGCACCAATATTGATAATATTTTCATATTAATGATACTTTATGCCCAAACGTACAACCGCAGCGGGATTGTACAAATTATTATCGGTCAATATTTAGGCATTGGCTGTTTAACTGTATTAAGCATATTAGGCGCACTGGGAACACAGATTATCCCATCAAAATACATTGGGCTTTTGGGATTTCTCCCCTTGATCCTTGGCGTCCGTGCGTGGATCTCTTATCGAAATCAACGGCATGGGTCAGAAGGCGGAGAACAGAAAAACACACAAACAAGTCTGATCAGCGTCGCTCTATTAACGATGGCAAATGGAGCCGACAATATTGGCGTATATATTCCGGTGTTTAGCGGGTATTCTCTTGTGGATTTTGCCGTCACAGCTTTTGTATTTGCCATTATGATCGCTCTTTGGTGTTACCTCGGGTATATCTTAATCAGGTACCCATATGTTAAAAGAAAAATTACGAAATATCAACACATTCTTGTCCCTATTGTACTAATCTCTCTGGGTTTTGCTATAATTATAAAAAGTTATATATTATAATTATTATATTTAGTAATTGAAATCCGCAAACTTATGCTTTATCCAAAAGAACAAGTTCAGTCGCGGCAGTCAATGGGCAAGATGAACCGTGCGTTTCCTGTACAGCCATTGACCGTCCCGCGCTGCCTTGCTCTGCGATCATCGAGGCGCGCAAACTCTGCGGGTGTTTGCCCGCCCCTATGATTTTGGAAACCGGTCAGATCTTTTTCTTTGATCTTTGCTTGCCGTTTTCCGGCAGTCATTGAAGTCTAAGCCAGGCAAACAGAACGATTAACAGGGCTTAGCGCTGCCGTAAAATATGCGCAGCTCTAAAGCTAACATTTCCTGACATTTTCCTCGTCGGCGGGGGCGCGAGCTGACAGGGCATAAAAAACGGCGAAAATTTCCAATTAGGGCTTGACAAATTAAGACAGCGGATATATACTGTACATCGGTTAGCGGCGTCTAACTTATTTTTCCGGCTTCAGTTAGCATTCGCTAATTGATTTGCGTATATAATTATGATTGGGAACGAGTAAATGGTGGTGAAAACATGACTTTGAAAAATGCCAGAGAGGGCGAAGAGTATACTATTCAGCAGGTTGAAACGGACGACGAGGAGCTTGATGCCTTTTTGTTTTCGCTGGGCTGCTATAGCGGGGAAAAAATTACGGTGGTTTCCCACCGAAAAGGCGGCTGCGTTGTTTCCATCAAAGACGGGAGATACAATATCGACTATCAACTGGCCGAAGCGATCATTGTTTGACCAACCGCAAAGCGAGCTTCGGCTTGCTTTTTGAACGTCGGTTAGCCTCTGCTAATCGTCATTCTGCTTGTAACTTCATCCGCAAGGATTTTGTTAAGTTAAATCATAAGGAGGATACTACGATGAGAATTGCTTTAACAGGCAACCCAAATTCCGGCAAGACTACCATGTACAATGCCCTTACCGGAAGAAACGAAAAAGTCGGCAACTGGGCGGGCGTTACCGTAGACAAAAAAGAACATCCAATTAAAAAGGCATATGCCGGCAGCGAGCCGCTGATCGCTGTCGACCTGCCCGGCGCCTATTCCATGTCTCCCTTTACCAGCGAGGAGAGCATTACCAGCTCCTATGTGCGGAAAGAGAATCCCGATGTAATTATTAACATTGTGGACGCTACCAATTTGAGCCGCAGTCTTTTTTTCACTACGCAGCTTTTGGAGTTGGGTATTCCTGTTGTTGTAGCGCTTAACAAAAGCGACCTGAACGAAAAAAAGGGCACCAAAATTGATGTCGACGCCTTGTCTGAAAAACTTGGCTGTCCCGTCATCCAAACGGTTTCGACTTCCACCGAAGGCCTAAAAGCAGTGGTGGAGGCGGCCGCAGCCCACGCGGGCACAATGCAGAGCGCTCCATTCGTGCAGGAGAATATTGATCTGACCGACAAGCAGCAGGTGGAAGCCGCAGACCGCAAGCGCTTTGCGTTTGTGGATAAGATCGTAAAAGCAGTGGAGCGCCGCAAGGTTCTGACAAAAGACAAAAACTTCAGCGATAAAATCGATGCTGTGCTCACAAATAAGTGGCTGGGCATTCCGATTTTTGCCGTTGTGATGTTCCTTGTTTTCCAGATCTCCCAGGTTTGGGTGGGAACGCCCATCGCAGATCTGCTTGTAGGGTGGCTGGAAACGTTCCAAGAATGGGTAGGCTCTCTCCTGGAAAATGCCAGCCCGCTGCTGTCCGCGCTTTTGGTGGACGGCGTGATCGGCGGCGTTGTGGCAGTAATCGGCTTCCTGCCGCTTGTCATGGTAATGTACTTCCTGATTGCGCTGCTGGAGGACTCCGGTTATATGTCCCGCGTGGCGGTTGTGCTGGATCCGATTTTCAAGAAAGTAGGTCTTTCCGGAAAATCCGTCATCCCCTTTGTAATTACCATTGGCTGCGCCGTTCCCGGTATTATGGCCAGCCGTACAATCCGCAATGAGCGCGAACGCCGAGCGACGGCCATGCTCTCTCCGTTCATGCCCTGCGGCGCAAAAATCCCTGTGATCTCGCTGTTTGCCGGCGCGTTTTTTGACGACGCGGGCTGGGTCAGTTTTTTGATGTATGTTTCAGGCATCGTTTTGATCTTCCTGGGCGCTTTGCTGGTAAACAAGATTGCCGGTTATAAAGCGAGAAAGTCCTTCTTCATTATTGAGCTGCCCGAATACAAGGTACCCTCCCTGTGGAGCGCGTTCAAGTCTATGTGCAGCCGCGGATGGGCTTACATAGTAAAAGCCGCTACCATTATCCTCCTCTGCAATACCGCCGTCCAGATTATGCAGACCTTCAATTGGAGCTTCCAGGTGGCGGAGACTGCGGATTCCTCCATTCTGGCATCCATCGCCTCTCCGTTCGCCTATCTGCTGGTTCCCATTGTCGGCGTCTTGAGCTGGCAGCTTGCAGCCGCCGCCGTCACCGGATTTATCGCGAAAGAAAATGTTGTAGGCACGCTTGCGGTATGCTTTGTCGGCCTGGAGAACCTGATCGACATGGATGAGCTTGCCCTTCTTGAAGGCGCGGGAGCAGAAGCTGCCAGCATCATCGCAATCACAAAGGTCGCCGCGCTGGCTTACCTGATGTTCAATCTCTATACGCCGCCCTGTTTTGCCGCTATCGGCGCTATGAACACAGAGATGAAGAGCAAAAAATGGCTTTGGGGCGGTATCGGGCTCCAGCTTGGCGTCGGCTTTACGGTAGCATATTTCGTCTATACCATTGGCACGCTGATTACCGCGCCGGCAGCCCTGAATATTGGCGCAGCGCTTGCGGGTCTGGCGGCGGTTGCGGTTATGGCTGTTATTGTCGCCCTGCTGATGGCCAATACGAAGAAAAAGATGAAAACAGAATATGCCCTGAGCGCATCAAAGTAGAATCCGCGCCATTTGGTAAATAAGCTATGGAAGATATTATCATCGTTGTAATTCTGTTGGGTATCATCGGCAGCATCGCCTGGTATCTGCATAGGGCAAAAAAGCGTGGGGAAACCTGCATCGGCTGTCCCTATTCCAAGCAATGCGGCAGTAAATGCAGCGGCGGCTGCGGCAGCTGTGGTGGCTGCGGTGGCTCTGGTAGCAAAACAGATTGCCAGCATCATAAGGAATAGCGCAATTAAGGGGATGTGCATCTTGCGATCTGCATCCCCTTAATTTCAAACTCAGATTTCAGGCTGTATCACTTATCCTGTATTTTTGCCTTAAAAGGGCAAACCACCTTTTGATAAATCCTGATTCGGAGGATATACGCATGGAAAACTATATAATTATCGCGGTTCTTGTAATCATTGCTGCAATTGCCGTCCATGCCACAGTCAAGCATTTCAGGGGGCAGGGCGGATGCTGCGGCGGCGCTGACTATAAGCCCCAGCGGAAAAAGCTGAAAGGAGTTATTTATAAAAAAACCTTCCATGTAAGCGGTATGCACTGTGCGCACTGCAAGCGCCGGGTTGAAGAGGCCGTGAACGACATCCATGATGTGGCAGGAAAAGTCGATCTCAAAAAAGGAGAATTGACTGTTTCTTATGCCGCAAATGTGGAGGATGCGGTGATTATTTCCAAGATCGAAAAAGCCGGGTATTCCTGCACGGTATAAACAATGAACGCGCAGAATACAGAAAAAACAGTACTTTGCAAGCCAGAAAAAATACCCCCCAGGATACAGACTCCAGCCATTGACGGCTGGAGTTTTTTTATACGGCCGTCCAGGATCGCTCCGGACAGGTAAAACTATTTTCGGCACAGGGATTCCCCCGTTTGCCTCTTGAAAAAGCCCCCTGCTTTTTGATACTATATAGAAAAAGCTTATCCAAAAGACTGTGTAAGCGGCCGTCTACATCATCTTTCGCTAATTGCCGGGTGGTCAAATTCCCCCGCTGCGGAAGCGGCGGGATCGCCGCCAAGTCTAACGGGCATTAGGAGGGATGTATCAATGACTTATACATATCACTACGATTCGCCTTTGGGCGGCATTACCCTTTCCAGCAACGGCGCCGAACTTACCGGACTTTGGTTTGACGGTCAAAAATACTTTGGAGATACCCTTACAAATGCGCATACCGAAACATACCTCCCAGTATTTGCGCAGGCGATTCGCTGGCTGGATATTTATTTCAGCGGCAAAGCGCCCGATTTTACGCCGCCGCTGTGCATGGAGACAACGCCGTTCCGCAAAGCCGTCTGGGAAATCATGCTGACCATCCCCTTTGGCCAAACTATGACCTACGGCCAAATTGCAGAGAGGATGGCAAAGCAGAAAGGCTTACCGAAAATGTCCGCGCAGGCCGTGGGCAATGCTGTTGGGCACAACTCCATCTCGCTCATTATCCCCTGCCATCGTGTTGTGGGTGCAAACGGCAGTCTCACCGGCTATGCCGGCGGCATTGATAAAAAGGCGCGGCTGCTTGCCTTGGAAAAAGCCGATATGACCACCCTTTTTGTGCCGAAAAAAGGAACGGCCTTGTAATCTGTTCCAGGGGAGAATTAGCCCTTGGCAGCGCCGACGCGGAGCGGAAGCCTGCGGAAAACGCAACCAAAGCACCAGCAGGAAAACCAAACAGCGTTTTTTAATATTCAGGAGGAATGAATTATGCAGCACAAAGTAAAATTAACGGTCATTGACAAAAAATTATATCCCGAACTTCAGGCACAATACTGTGCAGATCCCCATTCGGGCGCCTGTCCCTGCTACAATGTAGGCGATACATTTATTTTTGAACGTTACGGAACGGCCGACGACTTCTGGCATATGGGCTTGAACACGCTCAAGCAGACGGACAATGGCGTGGATCGGATTGCCGGGGGTGCCGCCTTCCCGCATTGTTCAGAAGCATGGGACGCCATTTCCCGCTATATTTATACGGGGCTGCAGGGCGGCTCTATTATGCGCGGGTGGATGAATGATGAACGTGTGATGATCGCCTGCTGCTCTGACGGAACAAGACCCGTCATTTTCAAAATAGAGCGAATGGACTACAAAGCCGTTTATATTGATAAAGTTATGGACGCAGAATGTCAAAACAAATTGAAAGACGCCTTTATGCAAATAGCGGCGGTCACGGACGTTGTTTTTCGGGATGGCTACGCAGAGATCTATCTGCAAAGCGACGTGACAGATGAAGCGTTAACCAACGCGGCGGCCAGCTGCGGAGAATATTCTATTGTCAAAATCGATTAGTCCAACCGAGACAGTCCGAATCCGTAAAAGTCTTACCGATTGGCGCAATCGGTAGGGCTTTTATGCATTTTTCTTTTGGAGCAGCGCCGGTTAAATAAAGAGCTGGAATACCCTTTACCGCGTTTTTACCAAATGTGTGCTATAATCTAGCCGCCTATCTAAGGAGTGCAGGTATGAATACGAAAGGCTTTTCAAAAAACATCCTGATTTCCATTGGATTCCTGTCCGTAGCTTTTGCTTTCAGTATTCTGTTTCAAAAGCTGGATGTGGAGGAGCATATCACCACTATTTTTGTGTTTGCGGTCTTCCTGATTTCCATTTTCACGGAAGGATATATCTACGGCGTAGCCTCTGCATTGGCGGGAACCTTCGCCGTCAGCTATGTATTTACATATCCCTATTTTTCCTTTGTCTTGATCATTCCCGTACATTTGATCTCCGCTGCAATTATGGTGGCGATCGCCTTGATCACCAGTATGCTGACCACAAAAATCAAGCGGCATGAAGCGACCAAGGCCGAAAGCGAGCGGGAGCGTATGCGCGCCAATCTGCTGCGGGCGGTTTCCCATGATTTGCGCACGCCTTTGACCACCATTTACAGCGCCAGTTCCACATTGCGGGACAAAAAAGCGGTTTTAACCGATTCACAGCGGGATTCCATGCTGCAAAGCATTCAGGAAGATTCCGAGTGGCTGGTACGCATGGTGGAGAACCTGCTCTCCATTACTCGAATCGACAACGGCACTGTAAAGATTGTAAAAACGCCTGCAATTCTGGACGAGCTTGTGGACTCAGTCATGACGAAATTTCTAGCGCGGTACCCGGGGCAAAACGTGCTTCTGGATATCCCTGAAGAGATCGTTGTGATTCCAGTGGATGCGATCCTGATCGAACAAGTGATTATTAACCTTTTGGAAAACGCTGTTTTTCACGCGAAAGGTATGACGCAGCTTTCCCTGCGGATATTTACGCTGGGCAACCAGGCCATATTTGAAATTGCGGATAACGGCTGCGGGATCGCTGAGGATAAACTTAAGCATATTTTTACCGGCTGCTACGAAGTTCAACAGGACGTTTCCAGCGGCAAAAAGCGTTTTGCCGGGATCGGTCTTTCTGTCTGCGCCACCATCATCAAGGCGCACGGGGGTGAGATCACCGCCGAAAACAGGAAAGGCGGCGGCGCCCTGTTCCGATTTACCCTGGCAAAGGAGGAGACTGCGGATGCTCAACAATAAGTATAAGATCCTGCTGGTGGAAGATGACGCGAAAATCCGTTCCGTCATGACAACGATGCTGGAGGCCGCCGGTTATCAGGTTGTTTTGGCCGAAACCGGCGCGCTGGCAAAAAACCTGTTCTCCTCCCACCTGCCGGATGTGGTCATTCTGGATCTGGGGCTTCCCGACATGGACGGAATGCAGTTTCTGGAATTTGTCCGCCGGGATTCCCTTACGCCTATTATTGTTTTATCCGCGCGCGCGGACGAGCGGGACAAGGTGCGCGCTTTGGACGCCGGTGCCAACGACTATGTCACAAAGCCTTTCAGCTCTGCCGAACTGCTGGCGCGCATCCGCATGACCCTTCGGAATTATCACCATCGGGCGGACAGCGGCAAACTCCCCGGCGGAAAATTCCAGGTACGGGATCTGGTCATTGATTACGACGCCAGGCAGGTCATGGTTCACGGGGAAGAAATCAAACTCTCCCAAACAGAATACAATATCATCGCTCTGCTTTCTGAGCACTGCGGGAAAATGATGACCTATTCGGCGATCATTAAGGGCGTGTGGGGCTATTCCGATGAGGGCAGCGTGAAAAAGCTTCAGGTGAACATGGCCAATATCCGCAAAAAATTCGGCGTTAAACCCGGCGAAGCCCGCTATATCACCAATGAATTGGGCGTAGGCTACCGTATGAATGGAGAAAGAGACGAATGAAACGGCTATTTCAAACACAGTCTCCGGCGCGGTTGATCGCACTGGGGTTTGCTTCGGTAATTCTGATTGGTTCTATCCTTTTGATACTTCCCTGCAGCGTGCAGGAAGGGGTTGCGTTAAGATATATTGATGCCCTTTATACCTCTACCAGCGCCGTGTGCGTCACCGGACTGATCGCAGTGGACGCCGGGGATACCTTTACCCCTCTTGGGCAGTTTTTCCTGGCCATGCTCATCCAGGTGGGCGGTCTGGGCGTCACCTCCGTAGGCGCGGGCATCATTTTGGCCATGGGACGAAAAATCGATCAGAAAGGCCGCACGCTGATTCTGGAGGCATCCAATCTGAATTCCCGGGGCGGAATCATCCGGTTTGTGCAGAGCGTCCTGCGGATCACATTGATCTTCGAAATGGCCGGCGCGGCATTGAGCTTTCTCGTTTTTGTTCAGGACTACCCCCCGCTTCAGGCGTTAGGCATCAGTCTGTTCCACTCTGTGGCCGCGTTCAACAACTCCGGCTTTGATATTCTGGGCAATTTGCAAAACCTGATCCCCTATCGGAATGATATTATTTTGAATCTGGTCACCTGCGGCCTGATTTTCTTCGGCGGCATTGGCTTCCTGGTCATTCGGGAAATGTGGGTTCATAAGCTGCACTGGAAAAAATATTCCATGCACGCCAAAGTTGTCCTTACCGTCAGCGCGGCGCTGATCGTTGTGGGCACAATATTGCTGAAGCTGACGGAAAACATTACTTGGTTAGGCGCGCTGTTCCACAGCGTCTCTGCCAGAACCGCCGGTTTCTCCACATATTCCCTGGGCGGCTTCACCAACGCGGGGCTGCTGGTTTTAATCGTTCTGATGTTTATCGGCGCATCTCCCGGATCTACCGGCGGCGGTATAAAGACCAGCACGTTCTTCGTGCTGATCCAGGGGATCAAATCCGCAGCCACCAATAAATCGGAAAAAGCTTTTCGCCACGCAGTTCCGAAAGACGCGTTCCGCAAGGCGGCAGTTATTACTCTGCTGGCGCTGGCCGTCGTCATTGGGGGAACCTGGCTGATGCTGATTATGGAGCCTGATGTATCTCTCATCGACGCGCTTTTCGAGATCACCAGCGCCTTCGGCACCGTAGGCCTTTCCACTGGGATCACAACCGGTCTGGGGGTCGGCGCAAAGCTGCTGTCTATTTTAATTATGTATATTGGAAGACTGGGGCCGCTCACCGTCGCCTCCCTCTGGTATTTTACCCAGGGCGAACGGGTCAGCTTCCCGGAAGGCAACATTTCAATCGGTTGATAGGAGAGAATAGAGATGTTTGGTAAAAAGCAAAATAATAAAATCACCTACGGAATCGTGGGCATGGGTCGTTTCGGCAGGGCGCTGACCGAGGAATTGGCCGCCTCCGGCTCGGAGCTGATCGTTTTGGATCGCGATGAAGATAAAATCCGTGAGCTGCGGGAGTTGACTGAAAACGCCTATGTAGTGAAAAACCTGGACAGGAAATCGCTGCAGGAAACGGGGATTCAGAACTGCGACGTGGCTGTGGTATGCATCGGCGAGCAGATCGATACCTCCATCCTTACCACGCTGAATCTGGTTTCCCTGGGGATCCCCAAGGTCATTGCCAAGGCTACCAGCGGAGAACACGGCATTATTCTGGAGAAGCTGGGCGCAGAAGTGGTCTATCCGGAGCGCGATATGGCCGTCCGGCTGGCCAGCCGCCTGGAAACAGCGCGGGAGCTGGACATTATCCAGCTCAGCGAGAAAATCAACATCACAAAAATGCAGGTACCAGATCGGATCGTTGGTAGGAGCGTAGTGGAAGTGGATCTGCGTTCCAGATTTGGCCTGAACATCATCGCTGTAGAGAACGGCGGCATTGTAACGGAGCATATTCGTCCGGATTATATTTTCCGCAGTGAGGACACGCTGTTCCTAGTTGGCAGCAAAGACGGTTTGTTGAAAATGAACCAGTGGGCGGCTGCCGCCAGATAAGCGCCGCCGCTCTTGTATCCGCCGGGTCAATCTTCCAGGCAATCCGCTCCAGGGGAACCAGCAGCGCTATTTCCGCACGCCGGCGGAACACTTGAAAGGAAAGAACGGTAGCATGGGTTTGCAAGATTCTCAAAAAAAGCGTCTCCTGTATCTATTATGGCTGTTGGAGGGGATCATCGTTGGATTTGGCGCTATACTGCCGGGGGTCAGCGGCGGCACGCTGTGCGTTGCCTTTGGTATGTATCGTCCCATTGTAGATACCCTGTCCCATCTAAAAAGCGGAATCCAGCGGCATGGCTGGATGCTGCTGACCTTCTTTCTCGGCGTGCTGGCCGGCTTTATCGCGCTGTCCGGCCTGGCAGCCTGGATGCTGGAACACAGCGCCGCTCTGGTCACCTGCGTATTCATTGGGTTTATCCTTGGTACTTTCCCAGAATTATGGCAGGAAGCCGGCGCGCAGGGGCGAAGCGGCCGGAGCATTTGGGCGCTGTGTCTGGGATTTGCCGCCATGGCGCTTCTCCTCGGTCTGCTGAAAACCGCTTCCTCCGTTGTGATCCCGGCAAAAGCGCCCGGCTTCTTCCTTTGCGGGCTTCTCTGGGGGCTGAGTTTTATCGTGCCGGGACTTAGCTCTTCCTCTTTGCTGCTGTTTTTCGGGTTATACCAGCCCATGCTGGCGGGTATCGCCTCTTTCAACTTTTCCGTGCTGCTCCCCATGGGCGCTGGGATGGCGCTTTGCGTTCTCCTGCTTTCTAAGGGAATCGCACGAATCTACCGCACACATTACGCTGCGGCATCCCATGCCATTCTGGGCATTGTGGCTGCAACCGCCATGATGATTCTGCCGGAATGGAACGGCGCGGCATGGTCGCTGTTGGCCGGTCTTGCGGCAATTTGCTTTGGCGGCGCTTTGTCCTATGGCCTTTCCAGACTTTGCCGGAAAATAAAAACAAACCCATAAGCACCCGCGAAAGAAGGTTTCAGAATTCCGCTATGAATATGCTTGCATTTCTCCGCCAGACGCTGGAAAACCCTATGCTGATGGTTTCCTCCATACTGACACTGGGCGTTATTTTGGTAAACGGTTGGACGGACGCCCCTAACGCCATCGCTACCTGCGTTTCCACCAGAGCCATTGGGGTACGCAAGGCCATCGTTATGGCGGCGGTATTCAATTTTCTGGGTGTGCTCGTCATGACATCCGTCAACGCCTCCGTTGCCATGACCATCTACAACATTGCAGATTTCGGGGGCGATGCGCGCCTTTCCCTGATTGCACTGTGCGCCGCGATGGCGGCCATCGTCATCTGGGCGACGGCTGCCTGGTACTTTGGGATCCCCACCAGCGAAAGCCACGCGCTGATCGCCGGTATTTCCGGCGCGGCGGTGGCCATCCAGAATAGTTTTTCCGGCATCAACGGCAGCGAGTGGGTGAAAGTCCTCTACGGCATCGTCCTTTCCACCCTGCTGGGGTTTGCCTTGGGATTTGTGACATCAAAGCTGACGGTATGGTTGTTCCGAAACCAAAACCGCCTGAAATCCCAGCGTTTCTTTTCCAAAGCGCAGGTTGCCGGCGGCGCGGCCATGGCGTTTATGCATGGCGCGCAGGACGGTCAGAAGTTTATGGCGATCTTTCTGCTGGGCGCAGCTTTTGCCAACGGGGAAGCAAATACCTCTCACTTTGTTGTTCCCCTGTGGCTGATGGTACTGTGTTCCGTGGTAATGGGACTCGGCACCTCCATTGGCAGATACCGGATCATCAAATCCGTGGGGATGGATATGGTGAAATTGAAGCCTTATCAGGGCTTTGCGGCGGATTTGTCCGCCACGCTTTGTCTGCTGCTCTCCTCCCTTACCGGCATCCCCGTAAGCACGACGCATACGAAAACCACAGCCATTATGGGTGTCGGCGCCGCGCGCAGGATACGCAATGTGAACTGGAGCATCGTAAAAGAGTTGGTCATGACCTGGGTGTTCACATTTCCAGGCTGCGGACTGTTGGGTTTTGGAATGGCAAAACTGTTTTTGATGGCATTTGCATAAGGAGAATAGAAAAATGGCTAAGAAAAACAATAATTACTTTGAATTGATCAAAACACAGTCCTCCTACTGTGTAGAAGCTTCCAATCTGCTGGAGGAAATTTTGTGTAAGTTCAACGCGGACAGCATCAATGCCTATCGCACGCAGATGCACGCTATCGAACACACTGCCGATGATATTCGGCACGATATTCTGAAAAAGCTCTCCACCGAGTTCATCACCCCCATCGACCAGGAGGATATTCTGCGCCTGGTACAGATCATCGACGATATCACCGATGCCCTGGATGAGGTGATTCTGGACGTCTATATGTACCACGTGGATACGATCCCCGAAAAAACCGCCGCGCTTTCCAGAGTTGTGAATCGGTGCGTTCTCGCGCTGCACGAAGCGGCAGGCGAACTGAAAAACTTCAAAAAGCCGGACGCTCTGCGCGCCATGCTGGTCAAGGTAAATGATATTGAGATCGAAGCCGACGCCATCTATACCGAGGCGATCTACCAGCTATTCGCCTCCAATGCGGAAGGAAAAGTCCTGTTGGGAAGCAAGGCGATCTATGAAGGACTGGAGAACTGCTGCGATCTATGCGAGCACGCGGCCGATGTCATTGAGCAGGTCATTATCAAAAACACATAAACGTTTCTCTCTATCCCATGAGGTACTGAAATGAACTTAGCAAAAATTATGATCCCCAAGGTAAGCACCGTATTTTTAAGAGAAACCCAAACCGTCCGCCAAGGATGGGAAATCATGAACCGCCACGGCTATACGGCGATCCCTGTAATCGACAGTGAAGGAAGGTATATCGGCACCGTCAGCGAAGGGGATTTTCTGAAATTTGTGATGTCCGCAGGAACCACAGATACGCAGAATATGGAGCGGCACCGGGTCTCCCAGCTGGTGCGCAAGGATTTCTGCCCGCCCTTGCAGATTGACGCGGACAGCCATCAGGTGATCGATTCCATCCTGAATCAGAATTTCGTTCCCATTGTTGACGGCCGGAACGCCCTGTGCGGTATTCTGACCCGTCGGGGCGTAATTTTGTATTTTGCAGAGGAACTCCAACGGCACCATCTTATGGAAGTATAGTTTAGAGAGATACCGGAGCCGGCTCGTCCCCCAAAGCAAAGACGGCGCCCGTTCCAGCATCATAAATGTGAAAGGGAGAATCTCATGAAGAAAACTTATGCACAATCCGCAAGCCAAGTTCTCAACGACCTGGACGCAGGGCCGGACGGCTTGACTACGGTGCAGGCACAAGAACGCCTTGCCAAGTACGGCCCCAACAAACTCAAGGAAGCCGAAAAACCAAGCCTTCTGCAGCGCTTCCTGGCTCAGCTCAAGGATCCAATGCTCATTATCCTGATGGCGGCTGCCGGCGTTTCCGCCGTCACAAATCTGATGGCCGGGCACAACGAAATGGCGGAGGTGGCCATCATCCTGGCAGTCGTCCTGCTGAACGCCGTCTTGGGGGTATTTCAGGAGAGCAAGGCAGAGGCCGCTATTGAGGCGCTTCAGACCATGACCGCAGCCACCTGCAAGGTTCTGCGCGACGGCAAGCTGGCTGTCATCCGCTCGGAGGAACTGGTTCCCGGCGATGTTGTCCTGCTGGAAGCCGGCGACGCCGTCCCAGCAGATGGGCGAATCATTGAGAACGCCAGTCTGAAGATCGAGGAAGCCGCCCTTACCGGGGAATCCGTCCCCGTAAATAAGGTACTGGAAGCGCTGGAGCTTCCGGGCGGCCAAGGGGATGTTCCCCTGGGCGACCGAAAGAATATGTGCTATATGGGCTCCACCGTGGTATATGGGCGCGGCAAAGCCGTCATCACCACCACCGGCATGGATACCGAAATGGGAAGAATCGCCGGCGCGCTGGCCGCCACCGGGCAGGATCAGACGCCGCTCCAGCGAAAGCTGGATGAATTGGGCAAAATGCTTTCCAAGCTCGTGCTGGGTATCTGCGTTTTCATTTTCGTCTTTAACCTTCTCATGGCGGGGGATTTTCATTTGGAGGTCATACTGGAAACCTTTATGACCGCCGTTTCCCTGGCCGTCGCCGCCATTCCCGAGGGCCTGGCCACAGTGGTGACCGTAGTGCTTTCCATCGGCGTTACCAATATGTCCAAGCGAAACGCCGTGATCCGCCGCTTGACCGCCGTGGAGACCCTGGGCTGCACACAGGTCATCTGCTCCGATAAAACCGGCACCCTGACGCAGAACAAAATGACGGTGGTGGATCATCTGGGAGATACGGAATTGCTGGCCACCGCCATGGCGCTCTGCTCCGATGCAGCTTTGAACGAAGCGAACCAGGCGGAGGGAGAGCCCACTGAATGCGCGCTTGTAAATTTCGCCTATTCCCTGGGGCTGCACAAGGCGGAGCTGGAAAAGAAAGCGCCCCGCGTGGAAGAAGCGCCCTTTGATTCCGGGCGAAAGATGATGTCCACCGTACACAGGCAGGGCGATTCCTTTGTGCAGTTTACCAAGGGCGGTCCGGATGTGGTGCTGCACCGCTGCACGCATTATCTGGAGAACGGTGAAGTCAAGCCCATGACCCAGGAAAAGCGCGCCGAGATCATGGCCGCCAATAAAGCCATGGCTGACAAGGCGCTACGGGTACTGGCCGCCGCCAAGCGGGACTGGGCGCAGAAACCCACAGACAATACGCCCGAATTTTTGGAGCAGCAGTTGATTTTTATCGGCCTGACGGGTATGATTGACCCCGTCCGCCCCGAGGTAAAGGCAGCCATTGAGGAGTGCCGCTCCTCCGGTATCCGCGTCATTATGATTACCGGCGACCATAAGGATACCGCCGTGGCCATCGCCAAAGAACTGGGCATCATTACCGACGCCTCCCAGGCCATTACCGGCTCCGAGCTGGACAGCGTCTCTGATGAGGATATCTGCGAATTTGTTAAGAAATACGCTGTGTACGCCCGGGTGCAGCCGGAGCATAAGACCCGTATCGTCAACGCCTGGAAAGCCAACGGCGCAATTACCGCCATGACCGGCGACGGCGTCAACGACGCACCCTCCATCAAGTCTGCGGACATCGGCGTGGGTATGGGTATTACCGGCACAGATGTAACGAAGAATGTGGCGGACATGGTGCTGGCCGACGATAACTTTGCCACCATTGTCGCCGCTGTCGGCGAGGGACGGAGAATTTACGACAATATCCGAAAAGCCATCCAGTTCCTGCTGGCGTCCAATATGTCCGAAGTTCTGGGCGTGTTCTCCGCGACGCTGATGGGCTTTACCCTGCTCCGGCCGGTTCACCTGCTGTTTATCAACCTTGTCACAGACTGCTTCCCTGCCCTGGCGCTGGGGATGGAAGCAGCCGAACCAAATACCATGCGGCGGCCTCCCAGGGATTCCAAAGATGGAATCTTTGCGGGCGGTATGCTCATAGACATCGTCTATCAGGGAATTTTGGTCACCGCGCTTACCGTCATCTCCTATCTGATCGGCGCTTCCTTTGAGTTTGGCGGCGGCTTTTTCCAGCAATTGCGCACGCTGGGCGCCTCTGACCACGGCATGACCATGGCCTTCCTGACCATGTCCATGTGCGAAATTTTCCATTCCTTCAATCTGCGCTCCCAAAGGAAATCCCTCTTTGCGCTGCGGTCTCATAATAAAGTTCTGTGGGCGGCTATGCTTGGCTCGCTGCTGCTGACTACCCTGCTCCTGGAGGTTCCATTCCTGGCAAACGCCTTTGGATTTGTCCCTGTGGGGCTGGTGGAATATGGGATCGCCCTTGCCTTGGGTTTCCTGGTCATCCCCGTTGTGGAGACTGTAAAGTTCCTCCAGCGGCGGACAGCTCGGACAAAATAACCCCTTATCCCAAGGGGCGGCGGCATATGATGCCGCCGCCCCTTTTTATGTCCACAGCGTACAGCCAAAGCCTGCCCGCGCTCCGCAAAAGATCGGGAACATTCATAGCGTTCGCCGTATCCCTGAGAAGCGCTTCCCTTATGAGACGCCGTCCTGCGCGCTGCCGGCGGCGCTATGGCGGGGTTTTTATTCTTATGGGATTTCCCCTATCAGCAATCCCAGGGTCATATCGGCGGCATCACGCTCCCATGTGCCAAAGGAAACCCTGCCGCAATCTTCACACGCAGAAAGCGTCAAGCAGGAAAAACTCCCGGCAGATCTCTGCCGGGAGTTTCTTTATTGGAATTTAATGTTTTTTCTTCCGTTCCTTGACGTATACCGCAGTCAGGACGATCATCCCAACCACCGCCAGTGCCAGCAGTGCGAAAAGCATTGCCACAGGCGTCTCATCCCCAGTGCTGGGAGATTCCGGATCAACCGGCGCGGTAGTAGGTTGCGTGGTGGTATCCGTGGCAGGCGGCGTCGTGGGCCGGGTGCCGGGGTCTGTGGTTGGCTCCGTACTCGGCTCGGTGGGCGGCGCTACCGGCGGCGTATACACGTTCTCAAAGTCCAGCGTATTTGCCGCCGGATCAAAGGCCGCGTTGTCCACCAGGATGCTGTCCACCACCAGCCGCCCCGCGCCATCGTCCGCCACATTGACCTGTACGGCGTAAACCGTATCGTCATAGTCCATGTTGGCCTCGGGCGTGTCCGGAGCAGACTGATGGACACGGAACGTATAGCCGCCGATGGCCTCCAGCTTGACAGGGGCAAAGGAGAAGGTCTTCTCCGCCTTGCTGCCCGGCAGGGTGACGGTTTCCACCTGGCTCCAGGTACCGTCGGCATTCTGCTGCTCCAGCAAGAAGCTGAAGGAGTCGCTGTCGCTCCAGGCGCGGCCGGTAAGGGTCATAGTGCCGTTAAGCGACATGTAGGCAGGCTTTGCAGTATAGGTGTTGGTGAAGCTGACAGCATTTACCGGTGTCTCCTGACCGTCCGTCAGCTTGGTGAGCTGGCTGGTGGTGACCTCCAGATCGGCCGTTCCGGCCTTCAGGCCGACCTCTGCCTGATAATAGTAGACGCTCTGGTCGTACGCCACACCGCCCAGGCTCTCATTCTTCTCGGTGATAATGAAGTAATGGGTGCCGATGGTGGGGATGGACAGACTAAACTGGAAGCTATTGCCCACATTAGACGCTGTCGCCTGAATACCGCCTTGCAGTACACTGTGATTTGCGTCCGTCTCCACCAGCTGGAAGTTAAATTCGCCGTCATTTATGTTGCGGCCAGTCAAAACCTTATTGCCGGTGAGGGTAATCGCAGCAGGCTGCACCTGGTAGATATTCTCCACCTCCAGCGGGGCGGTATTCTTGGCAGCATCCCAGCTCCAGCGCACATCCACACCGCCCAGCAGGTTATCAACCACTGCAACCGTGAAATAGTACTTGGTTTGGTCATAGGTTATACCGGGAACGGGATCCGCAGGTACGATCTCCTGCACATAATAGCGCAGCGTTTGCCCCTTGGACGCGGCAGTGTAGGTATTGCTGAATGTAGCCATACCTGTTCCATCCGTGGTAATTGTAGCCTGCAAGACATCCTGCTCATTATACACGCCAAACTGGTAGCCAGAGAGGTCGTTCATGGGCACACCGGTATTGTTGCGGATACTCTTTTCCACCTGTAGGGTCATATTACCGCCACTGGTCACAGAATACTCATTTTCAAAGGCTACCTCAGCCTTCGCCGCCGTATCCACCAGGTATTGTGCATTTGCCAGATTAGACCAAGTAACATCATTCGCTGCAAGGTACACGCTTGCCTCCAGCTGGCCGTTATAATCAGCATCGGTGACCCGCACCAAAATTCGCCAGGTCGTTTGGTCGTACTGTACGCCGTTGACAGGATCGACGGCCAGCTCCTGAACACGGTAATAGTAGTCGCCGGTCTGTGTAAACGCATGACTTGCAAAATACTCGAATGCGTCGCTGAGGGGGTCGCTTCCTGCCGTAGCCGGCGGGTTGGCAGCCGGAACAGGATCTGCCGCAGGCAGCACATTGGCAATACTGGGTTCTCCGGTAGGCGCCGCATTGGACGGAGCGGCGGTATGCACCGTCTCATCCCCAGGCTCCACCTCAGGAGGAAGCGTAGAATCCGTGGTTTCCCCATTGGTCGCTACTGTAGACGCCCCGGTGGTGTCCCCAGATCCGTTGATGGGCGCTGGCGCAGGGGGTACCGTGGTTTCGCCCGTGGTATCGTCTGCAGTGGGCTCCGTAGTCGTCTCCGGTTCGGTGGTTTCTGTGGTACCATCATCAGATCCCGCCGCAGGCGCATGCGTAGTGTCCATGGCATCGTTTTCCGGCGCTTGCGTGGTTTCCGTAGTTTCATTTCCGGGCGCTTGCGTGGTTTCCGTGGTTTCATTTCCGGGTGCTTGCGTGGTTTCTGTGCCAGACGCTTGCAGTGTTTCATCGGCAGGCGTTCCTACGGCATCGCTGGGTTCATTGGAAGTCGCCACAATCTCAGGCTGTAAGGTGAGACGCGCTATCTCCTGATAAACAGCCGGATCCGTTCTCTGCTCCAGAATGAAGGTAAAGCTGTCGGTAGTCAGCCACTCACGGCCAGCCATCGTCTTTTCCACATCCAGGCTTGCCAGCACATTCGCTGTCACCGGGGATGCGGTGTAAGTGTTGACAAAGACGTGCGACTGTGGTGTATTCGTCTTAGTATCCTCTACCATATTGGTGGCAATGCCGGCCACGGTGGTGGAGTAGTTGGTCTTTGCCGTCTCCGTCACCTTATAGGTCGCGCCCTGAGGCAGATTATAGATGGTGATGGAGTCGCCGTTCTTCAGCTGGAACGTTCCGCTGCCCACCCGGGAGCCATTTTCTCCATCCGCATAGGTCATATTGATCTGCCCGCCGGAAACAACGCCAGCGGCATTGGTCACGTTGGTGGAGAAGACAGCGGTTTCCGCCTGCCCTCTGGTCAGCGTCAGCTCCAGGGTGAAATCAAAGACCGCATTGGGATCAGGGGTAAAGCTGCTGCCCAGGTTGTGTTCCACTCTTTTAGCGATCATCAACTCGCCCGTAGTTTGATACTGGTTCTCAAAAGTCCACTCGTCCAGGGTATTGGCGGTTACCGTGCCCTCCGCATTCAGCACATTGCCAGGACGGGGATCCCCCTCGCCGTCGGTGAGGGAAACCAGGTGGAAGTGCGAATTGCTCTGCTCTTCCACAGCATAGGCAGTTCCCGCAGTCAATCCGACAATGTACGCAGTCTCTCCGGCTTTCAGGGAGAACGTGCATACGCCCTGTCCGTCAACGTGTACCGTGCCTCCCCGCACCAGCGTTCCGTCCGCCTGCCGGGTAATCAGGGTGACGTCCGTATCCGCCACGCCGGTCAGGGTTGCCTGGAACTGGAATTCCTGGTTCCGATATTCCGCAGGCACCTCTCCGGTCACATTTTTATGAATGGCGAAGCCCTGCGCCTGCTGCAGCTTCAGCAGACCGTTGTCGCCAAGCATAGCCGTAACAAAGACGTCATTATTGCCCACAGTGGTCACCACAGGCTTGATGGTATACGTCAATGTGTTGGTCACATTTCCGCCCTGCGCTGCGTTTTTATCCGTCTCGTAATAGTTTTCGATAATGGTGGTCTTCGGCGTACCTTTGGGCATATACCAGGTGCCGTCTCCGCGCCGCTGCGCCTGGGCATAAATCGCAGAGTCGCTATCCTTATTGATCTCCCAATCCTGCACGCCCAAAACCGTTACTGCCTGTTCCACACCGTTTTGCCAGCCCCCGGCAGGCGCTTCAAACAGATAACGGGTATAGTAGACCGTGTCCGGCAGGACGTCGCTGGTAATGGGGTTGCCGCTCTGATCTACCAGCGTGGTATCTGCCGTGAAGTAATAGAATTCATTTTCCTTACTGGGGTAGAATTCGGCCACAGTCTGTCCGGCGTCGCTGCCGGTACCCGTCCAGGCGTTGGAGTAGAAGGTATAGACGCCGTCCACATCCGTCTTGCCCGAGCCGTCCACCATTTCCGCCACATTCAGCTCGTTGATGTCGCTGCGCAGGCCGGCCTCGTAGTAGAAGCGCATGGGGTAAGCGGCTGTCCGCGTGACGGTGGCTTGCGTGTCTTTCGTCAGTTCCACCCCATCAATCTGCACATCATACTGCTGCATGGGGATCAAGGACGCGGGGATTTTGAAAGTCACGTGCTGGTTCCGCGTGTTGACATCGGTGCACACCCGCGCGGAGATATACATCAGGTTCGCGCCTGCGCCGCCGCTGCCGGCCACATTCCCCAGGTGGTCTCCCGCCGTGCCATGAGATTCTCCATAGAACAGATAGGAGCGATTGATATAGGCGGCGCCCGCAGCTTTGGCAGCTTCCAAATCCTCCGGGTCTTCGCAGAAGCCCAGATACCCTTCATCCGCGTTCGCATACCAGGCAATGTAGCTGCTGAAATCAGTATCGCTGGTGTAATATATCTGCTTGGCGTCTATGGCGGCTTCCACCAAATCCTCCGCCGCAATCACACTGCTCAGCCCCAGGCGATCCCGGACAGAAGTATAAAAGTCCCTTCCCAGGCTGCCACGCACAGCTTCCCGGGCAAACTCCTTACCGCTGACAAGTTCATCGGCATTCACCAGGCCGTTCACATTCTTCACTTCCATGAAGTCGCCCAGCTGGTCGGTGATGGTGACATAGCCGTCCAGATTTTTGTTGTCTGCTTCCGTGGGGTAGTAGACAGACTGGATAATGATCTGCCCCACGATCTCTTCAAAGGCGGCAATCATTTCGTCCGCGTTATCGGCCTCGTAGAAGCGATCCACATAGTTGCGGGCAGCAGTGCTCTGAAGGTCTTTATCCACTGCAACCGTAGCCGTTTGATCGTAATAGGAAATCGTCAGGTTATCTCCCGCCGCCGAGATATAACTCTGCCAATAGCCGCTAATGGTGCTGCTGGCGCTGCTGCTGGGATTCAGCACATCCTTGGCAAAATCACTGTCACCCAAGTCCACGCCCAGGGTATAGACCAGAGGCGTCTCCCCGGCGTAATGCGCGTCCATTTGGTTTTTATAATAGGCGGCGCTCAATTCCGTCAGGAAGGCCATCACGGCGCCTTTATCATTCGTGGAAACATTGCCATTGCCGACCTGGCCATTATAACCATCGTTAACCGCTTGAGGAGGATTATCAAAATTTACGTTTGAGATACTGGGGGCGCCGTCGCTCATAAGCACCAGCACCGGCAGCCGGTCAGCGCCCGCCTGCACGCCGGCATTTACTTTGGTATCCGCTTTTGCAAATTCCTCCCAGGCAGCCCGCAGCCCCCGCTGTATATAGGTAGAACCGATGTTGGAAAATTGAATCCAATCCGAAATACCAAGGCCGCTCGAATTCTTTACGCCGCTGGCCGGCCGCACGGTGCCGGCGCTGGCTCTCAGGAATTGAGGTTTTCTCACACCGTTATCCGTTATATAGGAAGAAGTGGTGTACCGATCCAATTCCAGTAGGACAAACTCCGATGTGTTGTAAAGCACCACACCCACACGGTTGTTAATGTTCAAATCCTGCAGCCGGGCAATGGCGTCATTGGCGGCCTCAACCATCGCAGCAACGGATTCATTGCTCATAGTGCCGGACATATCCAGCACCAGAATGGTATCCGTGGGCTTATGGGTCTGCCCCACAATGCTCTTGGCCGCGCTCATGACGGACAAGCCCACCAGAAGGCTGTCCTCATCCGACTTGGTGATCGGGATATTCGCTGGCGTCAGCGTAATATCCTGGTCATAGACAGACTTATCCGTCCAGATACGACCCACCTGGTCGGTAGTGGCCGCGTCAAAGGATAGCTGCCAGTTGTTCCTGGTGTCCGGATCCACCGTATGCCCGTAAATTGGCCGCTCATCGTCCGCTGCGGCCTGCACCGGCTGGTTGGTCAGGGGCAGCAGACCCACCACCATGACCAGCGCCAGCAGCAGCGCTCCCAGGCGCTTGCCCAGAGCAATTTGCTTGCTTCTGTCCTTTCCTTGCTTCATACCTTATCCTCCTAATTCAAAACGGCAAAAGGGTATACTACCCCTTTACTCGCTTTAATTGTTATTAATTATAGGATAAGATAGCAAGGAAGTCAACCCCCCCGCTATATTTTATTTCAATTCTTACAATAAAATTCGTGGCCTTTCCCGCCATTCCGACAGTTTTCTACCACGGAAGCGCCTGGAATTCGGAGCCTAACCGCCTAAATTTCGTGAAAATTGACACTTTTTCTCCTGTTCATAGGATTGATAATCTCCCTGAAGCAGCCGAGGAAAGCCCTGCTCCGTCAGCTCCCGCCAGCTTTCCGCCTCCTGCCGCACCAGGATGGGATAAAAGAAAACGCCGTTCCGCGCTGCCGCATCCTGGTCGCCGGGAGCGTCCCCCACCATAAGCACGCGGCTCCTTTCATAGCCGAAGGACAGCATCCGGGCAATACAGGCCGCTTTGCTGCCGCAGTCCTGCGCCAGCACCACATCCACATATTGCAGCAGGCCGTGCTTTGCCCACTCGGCCTCCACCGCGTCCCGGTTGGCGCTGGAGACCACCGCTACATCGGCAAACTCCGCCGCTGCCGCCAGTCCCTCCGCCACGCCGGGGAAAGGAACCTTCCATGCCTCCGGCAAGGCGGCGATTCCAGCGTTCACCGCTTCGCTCCAGCACAGCGCCTTGGTGAGTATCTGCTTCGCCTCCGGCGTTTCCGCAGCGTCCGCCGCCTGGCGCAGCGCGGAATTGGACAGCTCCGGCGCAGACCGCGCCCAGGAGCACAGCGCCTCCACCCCAGGGATTGGCGTATACCGCTGGTGGATCTCCTCCAGCGCCTGGGCAAGCCCCAAAAAGCGGTTGATTCCCCGGGTCATCTGGTACAGGTTGATCTCGTTCCACCGGGTCAGAATCGGTTGGCGCCACGCCTCCAGACCCCACTCCGCCACCATACACGGCCCGAAACAGTGGAAGTGCTTGCAGTTCATGGTGTCCATAGCGCAGCCGTCCGAATCTACGCAAATCAGAAACGGGTGCTTGCGGACAAAGGTTTCCCAGCTGTTTTGCATCTTTTATTCCTTCCTTTCTGCATATACTATAGTTTTATTACAGTATAATCCTCCAGGCAGACAGCCGCAAGCGTTTTCCCGCTTTCTCCAATCAAAGACGCCAAAAAAGCAAGAAACGCTCCATCTCCCCCGCGCCCTTGCAAATTTTGAGGAACTATGCTATGATACAGAAAACATCAGGAGGCGCCATATGCACATTCAGGAATCCGGAGAAATGTATTTGGAGACCATTTTGATCCTGTCCAAGAAGCGCGCAAATGTCCGAGCCATCGACATCAGCGAAGAGATGGGGTACTCCAAGCCCAGCGTCAGCCGCGCCATGGGGCTGCTCCGCAGCGGCGGCTATGTCGCCGTGGACAAAGACGGCTTCATTACCCTGACCCCCTCCGGTCAGGCGCTGGCGGAAAAAATCTATGAGCGGCACACCCTGCTGACCCGCGCGCTGGTATCCCTGGGCGTGGAGGAGCGCATCGCCGCAGAGGACGCCTGCCGTATGGAGCATACCATCAGCGACGAATCCTTTGCCGCCATCAAGCGGCATCTCTCCACATAAAACTCCCCCGGAAGAAGCGGCTCTTCCGGGGAAGTTTTTTCTTTATTCCGCAATGCGCTTGGCCACCAGCACCAAGCGGCCGTTTTCCAGGGAGGACTCGCAGGTAGACAGGGTAATCAATTTATCCCCGTATTCTGCATCCACACCGGTATCATACAGCGCCAGGTGCTTGCAGGTGTCCACATATTCCTGGAATTCCTCTGCATCCGCAGCGTCCACAAAGCGGTGATAGGCGAAGCCCTCGCCTAAGGTGGCCGTGGTCATGAACACCGCCAGCACCTCATATTCGTGCCGCTCCAGGATGGTATCGAAAGTGAACGTCTTGTGCTCCCGCCAAAAATCCTCGCTCTCATATTCGTCCAGTTCGTGGAACATGGTGCCGTCCACCATGTGATGGCCGTAGATGGTGACGTTGTCGGAGGGCGCAAACACATCGCATACCTCCCGGGCGTAGATGGTGCCGTGGACGCTGTACTCCTCGTTGAAATCCAGGTACAAATACCAGTTGGGCGTGTTGGACTGCACCACCGGATAATTGATATTGGTGCCCGGAATCTCAATCCACCCCACCAGATCGGGGTTGATCTCGTACAGGGGGGCGTACTCCGGCAGCACCAGGATCTCCTCGCCGGTTTCCGGGTCGGTCATGGCCACCCGCTTATCCCGCTCCGCGCTCTCCACGCTGCCGCCTTCGCCGTGCTGATTGCTGCCCGCTTCCTGCTTGGCGCTTTCCACGATCTGCGCCAGGGAGTTATATTGCTCCTTGCTGGCTCTCGACTCTGCAAAATAGTTTACCAGCTTATAGCCTGTAAAGCAGAATACCGCCACGCAGATCACCAGCAGGACGATACAGATCACGCGCTTCATGCTTCTCTCTCCTTCTGAGATTTGAAAGTTAGGATATATCATATCATTTTTCCCGAGAAATGTAAACCCCTCCCGCCTCTGCCGCAAAAATATCCCGCCCATTTGTTTTTCACTTGCAAACATTCTTCCACTGTGGTAAAATAAACCTGTTTTTCGGGCGGCGACGCCTAGTTCCAATAAGGAGAGCTGTACATGATTTCAAGAGAAGTATGCAAGCGCGTTCTGCAAAAAGCTGTTTCTACCGGCGCGGACTACGCCGAGCTTTTTGCGGAAAATACCGCGAATCACACCATTTCCATGATCGCAAAGAAAGTAGACGCCATTCACGATACCATCGTTGCCGGCGCCGCTGTGCGGGTCTATAAGGGACTGCGCAGTGTGATGGCATCCACCGTGGACACCACGGAAGAGGGGCTGCTCCGCTGCGCCCAGCAGGCTGCGGAAGCGCTGGGGCAGGGCGAAGCGCAGATGGACATTGTGCTGCGGGAACGTCTCTTTGGAGATATTCATCCGGTGAAAATCACCCCCGCTTCCTCCAGCAACCCGGAGAAAATCGCCGTACTGAAAGACGGTTATTTTGCCGCCCAGGAATATGATCCCTCCATCCGTCAGGTCGCAGGACGGCTGTTGGAGGTTGACCACAATATCCTCATTGCCAATACCACCGGCATTTATGCCCAGGATCGGCAGATCCGCACCCGGATATCCATTGTTGCCGTCGCAGAGAAAGACGGCGAGGCGCAGACCGGCTCCTGCGCCCCCGGGCGGCGCATGGGCATGGAAATGTTCGATACCATCGACCCCCATGCGGTGGGCGTCCACGCGGCCAAACAGGCCGTCACCATGGCGGGGGCGGGCTACTGCCCTGCAGGGGTGATGCCGGTGGCCATTGAAAACAGCTTCGGCGGCGTCATCTTCCACGAAGCCTGCGGCCACTCCCTGGAGGCCACCTCCGTGGCCTACGGCCAGAGCCAGTTCGCCGGCAAGCTGGGGCAGAAGATCGCCAACGAGAAGGTTACCGCCATCGATGACGGCACCATCCCCAATGCCTGGGGTTCCATCAACATCGACGACGAGGGCACCCCTGCCCAGAAGAACGTCCTCATTGAGAACGGCGTGCTCAAGAGCTACATGATCGACCGTTTCAACGGCCGGCGCATGGGCATGGCCTCCACCGGCAACGCCCGCCGCCAGAGCTATGCTTATACCCCCACCTCCCGAATGACCAACACCTATATCGCCGCCGGCCAGGACAAAAACGAGGACATCATTGCCTCCATTGAATATGGCCTGTATGCGAAGGAGATGGGCGGCGGTTCTGTGAATCCCGTCACCGGCGAATTTAACTTTGCCGTGAGCGAGGGTTATATCATTCGCGGCGGCAAAATCTGCGAACCGGTGCGGGGCGCCAGCCTGGTGGGAAAGGGTTCGGAAATTTTGCAGAATATCGACATGGTGGGCACGGATATGGATATGGGTCAGGGTATGTGCGGCTCTTCCAGCGGCTCCATCCCCACCAATGTGGGGCAGCCCTTGATCCGGGTGTCGTCCATCACCGTCGGCGGCAGATAAGGAGGAAACATCATGGATTTTAACACATTCAAAGAAATTGCCATCGCCCAGGCGCAGTCCATGGGTATTGCGGACTACGAATTATATTATAAAGTCAGCCAGAGCTCCAGCGTATCCGTATTCCAGCACGAGGTCAACGAATTCACCGCCTCCACCGCCGGCGGCGTATGCTTCCGCTGCATCGTCAATGGCCGGATGGGCTATGCCTCCACGGAAGAACTCAGCGAGGCGCAGGCCAAGGCTGTGGTAGTCCGCGCGGCGGAGAATGCCGCCGTACTGGAATCCGACGAACCGGAGTTCCTCTGCCCCGGCGGGCAGGAATACGCGTCTCTGGATCTGCACCCCTACGCCCTCCCCTCCACAGAAGCGCTGATCGCCGCCGCACTGGACGCGCAGGAGAAGCTCTATGCCGCCGACCCTGCCGTGGTGGACGGCACACAGACCGAAAGTCTGATGGAGCACAACGAAATCGCTATCTGCAATTCCAAGGGGCTGGATCTCCACTATGCCAACAATCTCTCCGGCCTGGTGACCAGCGCGGTGGTGCGCAGCGGTGAGGAAACCGAGGACGATTACGGCGTGAAGCTGGGGGCGCTGGAGTGCATCGATATCGGTAAGCTGGCCGCCGACACCGCCGCCTCCGCCAAAGCCAAGCTGGGCGGCGACGTGGCGCCTACCGGCGCTTATCCTGTGATTTTCAGCCCCAAGGCTATGGCCGATCTGCTGTCCACTTTCTGCGGTATTTTTTCCTCCGAAAGCGCCCAGAAGGGGCTGTCCCGACTGGCGGATCAGGAAGGCGAGATCATCGCCTCCCCCATGGTCACGCTGGTGGACGATCCTTTCCATAAGGACAACCCCATGCCCATCAATTTTGATGCTGAGGGCTGCCCCACCTACTGCAAGAAGGTCATTGAAAACGGCCGGCTGAACACTCTGCTCTATAATATGAAGACCGCCGCCGTGGCTGGGAAGAAGACCACCGGCAACGCCTTCAAGAGCGGGTATTCCTCCTCTGTGACGGTGCTGCCTTTCACCATGTACCTGGCTCCCGGGGAGTACAGCGAAGAAGCGCTGCTGCAGAAAGCTGGCAGCGGCGTATATATCAACGCCCTGGGCGGTCTTCACGCAGGTGCAAATTCCATCAGCGGCGACTTCTCCCTGCAGAGCGCCGGTTTCCTCATTGAGGACGGCCGAAAGACGACCCATGTGAAGTCGTTCACCGTAGCGGGCAACTTCTACGATCTGATGAAGAACATCACCGCCGTGGGCAGCAATCTGGAGCTGCCTATGCCCCTCGGCATGACCGCTTTCGGCTCCCCCAGCGTACTGGTGGAAAATCTGTCCATCGCCGGAAAATAAAGCGCCTTTTGCGCCGCGCCCCCTCCCTCTCCGGGAGGGGGCGTTTTTCTGTTGCAGGTTACGTTTTTTCGTTTGATTCGTACAAATTCATGAAAAAGCAGTTGACGCACACCCGAAAAAATGTTAAACTATAGTCATAATTAGATACAAAATTCAACCGCTCAGCCAGGCGATCCCATTTTTGTGCGTTGTTCCACCACCCCATCCATTTTGGAAAGGAAGTGTAACGTGAAAAACCAAGTAAAAGCCGTTTCTTTGATACTGGCGCTGGTGTTGCTCCTCTCCCTGCTGCCCATCGGCGCGCTGGCAGAAGAACATATCCATGATTACGAAGTCACAACTGTTTATAAGCATTGCGATTATTATGATGACAATCAGCATGTACATGTAGAGAGACATCAACACCTCTGTAGTTGCGGTGCCACATATTATGAAACACACAGAGAATATGAAATTCATAAACGCTCAAGCAGTGGGACATATATCGGCTCCGGTATAAGTAACAACGGCGGGACTGTTCATTATTATCGGTATTATTGCAGCGTCTGTAAGAGCAATTTTATTATTGATGTACCGGTTTAACGCTTCAACGAATGGCTGAGCATCTACACCGGGGCGGCAACGCGCCCCGGTGTATCCATAAGCATTGAATCATGGAAGGAGGACTTCATATGAGATCACTTCGCCAGCTTCTGCGCCAGCCCGGAAAGAGCCTGGTGGGTTTCCTGCTGGTGGCGCTGGCCATTGCCATTCTTATCACCTGTGTAGGACAGTTCACGGCGACCTCCCTGACCCGGGCAAACATGGACGACCATTATAGTACCCTGGCATTGATCTCCAATGATTACCTCTGGGAGCGCAAGCCCGATAATACCGGCGTTCGCTATTATGATACGTTGCCCGAAGAATACCAACGTTGGGTGGATGAAACCATTCAGGCACGCTCTGACTTGTTTTTGCAGGAATCCTATAGCGGCTTGCTTTCCGCATACATCCCGGCGCTTGCCCCAGATAACTTCTCTCAGTACGCGGGCGAACCTAACGCCTATTTTCAACGCAAACAGCAGTACGGCGCGCCATATCGCGGGGCTATGCTGGAAGTGACCCTGACAAAACCGGGAAACTCTCTCGCTGAGGATTATTCCTATTTCAGCGCCACTTGGGACGGCGATGAGACAGCTCTGCGGAACAGCGTTACCTACGTCTGCCTGGCCACTGTGGAGCGCACCATTGCTCTGGAGGAGGGCTTTGATCCCCCAGTAGGGAAGACGATCCTCCTGACGATCACAGCATATTGCGAGGAAGATATTGAGAGCATGGCATTGGAGGAGGGGCAACGGTATCTAGTATACGGCATGGACTTCTCCAATGCCCACGAAGCCAGCTTCAGCAATCTCATCAACAATACCCATGACGCACATCCCGGCCTGTTTCAGTCTTGGTTCGGAGAGGTTTTTTACAGCAACGAAGGAACCCTCGATCCCCAAACAGGAAACTGGAAAGCCCTGCTGGACGCGGAGGAATTTGCCAAACAAATCCACTGCACTATGACTGTCTGCGACTATAGTTCGCTTCCCATCAGCACATATATTGACGGCGAATTCTCATTTCGTGCCGACTCCCGAATTTTTTACTCACCTAATAAGACAATAGGGATCACTGTTCCCGCAGAGGAATATGTCCCCAAGTACCAGATCCCCACCATTGCCAAGCTCACAGGCACGGCGGAGGAATTCCTGGCTTCGCCGGAGGGGGCGCTCTGGCGTCAAGCCCTGGAGGAAATGGACATCAGCAACCACAGCTTCCCCGTCCTGGCCGTGGATAAATTAGGCTACCAGGTGGCCTTCAACCGGGGGGACGCCCGTATCACCCAGGGTCGCGACTTTACCGAGGAGGAACGAACCGAGGGCAAGAACGTCTGTATCCTCTCGGAAACCTTGGCAAATCTCAACGGTTTGGAAATTGGAGACACCCTGGACTTGCGCTATACCTACTATGACCCCAATATCCACGTGCAGCAAGATTCTATACTTAACAATTATGG
>DVKX01000037.1 GCA_018715805.1 Candidatus Faecousia intestinigallinarum
GATTCCTGTGATTTCCGAGCCTGTTGTTGCGAAATCCACCCCTGGACGCAGAAAAACGGCGTGACCATTGCGGTCACACCGTTCTCTGCCCCTCGCAAAGCTAAATAGTACCTTATCACTATTAAGCCTTGGTCTTACGAGCTTTCTTGCGCAGATATCTCTCGTGATTTCTATGGCGGCTGTGCAAAATATGTGTACCAAATACGGTGCAATGGATGCAATTTTCGGACAGGCAGAGTATGCGCAGATACCGCTGGCCGTACTTGGCATCGTTATGAAGTTCTTTCAGATTGCGATTTCCATTTCCATCGGTCTTGCCGCAGGCTGTATTCCAATTGTTGGATATAATATCGGTGCAAAGAGAAAAGACAGAGCCAAAAAGCTGTTTTCTTATCTGCTGATTGCGGAGGTTGTTATCGGATTGGCAGCAACAGCAATCGTCGAACGATTTCCGCAGCAGCTTATCCATATTTTCGGCGCGGGAAATGAAAGTATTTATTACACAGAATTCGCAATCAAGAGCTTTCGAATTTACCTTTGTATGATGACGCTTGCAATGGTAAATAAAGGCACATTCATTTATTTGCAGGCACTTGGCAAGGCGTTTGCGTCTACCGCGGTTTCGATGGTCAGAGAGATTATTCTAGGCGTATTTTTGCCGATTATTCTGCCAGTCTTCCTGGGACTTGACGGTATTCTGTATTCGTTCCCCGCAGCAGATATTCTGACATTTGCAATAGCGATATTTTTCATTCGAAAAACATATAATGAACTTGGCAATCAGCCGAAAGTTATCACTAGATAAATAGCGGCAGTGGCTGTACGAGCCTACAGGTATCGTGGGCTTTGGATTTTGATACCCAAAATCCAAAGCCCGAATAAAAGAAAACCATACGCCATAACCCGAAGGCTATGCCGTATGGAAACGATAATATGAAATTGAAATGCAAAGCTATCTTGGGGCACCCTCCGTAAGGAAGGTGCCCCAAGGCTTGTTTCTGTTTGCAGGTTAGATGATGTTCAGGTTTACGTTGGGGAAGTTCTCAGCAACCAGACCGTTCTCGTAGTCGGCATCCACAGTGACGGTGCCGTCCTTCAGAGAGGCGAACAGGGCATTGTAATCTTCCACAGTGAAGTTCTCCATCATCCAGGTGTCGGTGGGCAGACCCACGGCGTCCATGGAAGCGCCCATGGTCACATAAGTGCCGCCGACGCTGTCCCAATCACCGGAGAAGTACAGGTCGCAGGCATACATAACAGCTTCCCGCAGACCCTTGGTGGCGGAGGTCAGCACGGTGTCGGACTGAGAGGACTGATCCACGTCCACGCCGATGACGTAACCGTCATTGGCAGCGGCAGCAGCAAAGGCGTTCTGGCAGATAGAACCGCCGCAGGAGAAGATGATCTCCGTACCGGAGGTGTACCAGCCGTCCAGCATGGTCTGCAGGTCGGGAGACGGAGTGAAGTTGGCGCCATACTCCCAGGTGTAGTTCATGTCCACGGTGATGCCCAGCTCCGCAGCGGCGTCATTGGCGCCCTGGAGGTAGCCGTAGCCGAAACGGCAGCAGGGAGGATTGATGCCGCCGCCACCGCCGGAGAAGCCCAGCTTGGTGAAGCCTTCCTTCACAGCGGCGTAGCCGGCCAGGTAGCCGGACTGCTCTTCCTGGAAGTTGATGGACAGCACATTGGGCAGGCCGTCGCTGGCATTATCGATGAAGACGAACTTCACATCGGGGAAATCGGTGGCGGCCTTGGTCAGCGCGGTTTCCTGCAGGAAGCCGGCGGCAACCACGATCTGCGCGCCGCCGTCCACAGCGGCCTTCATGGCGTCGTAGCGGTCATCGTCGGTAGCGGCGTTGCCGTTAGCGGGCTGATAGTACTTGTAGCTCTTGCCGTTCTCGTAGGCATAGCGCTTCACGCCTTCCCAGGAGCCCTGGTTGAAGGACTTGTCCTTCAGCTGACCCACGTCGGTGACGAAAGCGATGTCGTAAGTGGTAGACTCCATGGTGTCGGGGATGGCGTCGTAGTCGTAGGCCTCCGCGGCAGGCTCAGTAGCGGGCTCCGTGGCCGGCTCGGTAGCAGGATCCGTGTCCGCAGGCTCGGTGGCGGGAGTAGATCCCGTGGGGGTGCTGGCGGGATCGGTATCGTCAGGCGTCTCCGTAGGAGCGCAGCCGGCAAATACACCGCAGACCATAACGACAGCCAGCAGAAGTGCCAGAATCTTCTTCATTTTTCAAACCTCCATATGTAGATTTTCAAATTTTGGTATTCCTCAAATACCGCTTGTATTGTCGCACATTTTTCAGGAAAAATCAACAGGAATTCTATGATTTTATAAAATTTAACAGCTATGCCACAATTTGTCCATTTCTGCTGACAAAATCACCCAAAAATAAACTCATTTCATGTGGGTCTTGGCAGAAAAGCTATAGGGCAGCACCTCCGCCAAGGTATGCGCCTCGTAGCCGTCCGCCGTGACGAAGTAGAGGATAAAATCATCCTCGCAGAATTCCCGCATCACCTGGCGGCACACGCCGCAGGGGGGGAATGCGCCGGTGATGACGCCGTCCCTGCCGCCGCATATAGCGATGGCGGTGAAATCCCGACGGCCATCGTACACCGCTTTGAAGAAGGCGGTGCGCTCGGCGCAGACCGTAGGGCTGAAGGAGGCGTTTTCAATATTGCAGCCCTGGTATACCGTACCGTCGGCGCACAGCAGCGCCGCGCCTACCTTATAGCCGGAATAGGGGACATAAGCGTGCCCCATGGCCTCCACAGCCAGCTTGCACAATTCCTTAGGTTCCATCCAGATCCTCCTTATTCCCGGGATCGCCCCGGCGTTTACACGATCTCCTTCAGAAAGCTCTTTCCCGGGGTATCCAGGGAAACCCCCAGCGCTTCCGCCACGGTGGCGGCAATGTCGGCAAAGCTGCCGCGCTGCCCCAGATCCCGGGGCTTCACCCCTTTGCCCGCCACGATCAGGGGCACATACTCCCGGGTGTGGTCGGTGGTGGCCAGATAGGAAGGATCGCAGCCGTGGTCAGCGGTGATCATCACCAGGTCGTCCTCTCCCAGCCGGGCGAGAAAACCCGGCAGCCAGGCGTCGAACTCCGTCAGCGCCCGGGCGTAGCCGTCCACATCCCGGCGGTGGCCGTAGAGCATATCAAAGTCCACCAGGTTCACGAAGCACAGCCCGTGGAAATCCCTGCCGGCGTAGCCCAGGGTCTTCTCCAGGCCGTCGGTATTGCCCTTGGTATAGACGTGTTCCGTGGTGCCCTGTCCCGCAAAAATATCGAAGATCTTGCCCACGGCAATGGAGTCCAGCCCAGCGTCCTTTATGGCGTCCAGCAGGGTGGGTCTGGGCGGCTCCAGGGAATAGTCATGGCGGTTGGGAGTGCGGGTATAATGACCGGAAGTGCCCACAAAGGGTCGGGCAATGACCCGCCCTACGCTGTGCTTGCCCCGCAGCTGGGCGCGGGCAATGTGGCAGTATTCATACAGGGTTTCCAGAGGCACCACATCTTCATGGGCGGCGATTTGGAATACCGAATCCGCCGAGGTATATACGATCAGATCCCCGGTGGCGCAGTGTTCATCCCCATATTTCTGAATGACCTCCGTCCCCGACCAGGGGGCGTTGGCCAGAATGCCCCGGCCGGTGGCCTCCCGGAAGGGCTGGAGCACCTCCTCCGGGAAACCGTTGGGATAGGTGGGCAGGGGATCGGGGGAAACCAGTCCTGCGATTTCCCAGTGGCCAATGGTGGTGTCCTTGCCCATGGAGGCCTCCGCCAGCCGGGCATATGCCCCGGCGGGCGCGTCCGTATGACGCAGATAATCCACCCCTTGGATGTTGCCCAGACCCAGCTTTTCCAGGTTGGGCAGGGACAGGCAGGGAGAGCCGGCGCAGGCGCGGAGGGTATTCACCCCCACGTCGCCGAAGGATTCTGCGTCCGGCATGGCGCCGATGCCGCAGGAATCCAATACAATCAGAAAAATACGTTTCATGGGGCGTCCCTCCTCAGATCAGATCCACTTGGTTCGGCAGCAGCTCCTTGAACCGCTCCACCGCCGGATTCACCCGTTCCATCCAGATGGGAAATCCCCGCTTGGGATTGATGGAGAGCAGATAGAGATCCATGTCTCCCTTGTGCATCCCCAGGCGCACCTCCCGCACGGAGGCCACCACAGAGCGCAGCCCGGCGATGGGTACCCGCCGCAGGGTAATGGAACCCAGGCACAGGCGTACCTCCTCACGGCTGATGTGGATGCTTTCTGCTCCGGTGAGCAGGGTGATAAGCCCCACCAGGAATACAATGGTGCAGAGGATACCGAAAACCAGCGCGGTGATATACAGCCACAGCTTCCGCTCTCCGGGCAGGGACCAGAACATAACCGCTGCCAGCGCCCCGCCTGCCAGGGTCAGGGTTCTCCCCAGCGCCATGGCCGGCGCTTTGTGGACGAAGCGGGGACATTTTACCACAGAGTAATCAGATTCGTTGTTCATTGTGCACTCCTTTACCGGTTTTCCATATTGACCGCCACTTCCAGCGCCACTTTCATCATGGTGGTGAAGGCGTTCTGGCGCTCGTCGGAGGTGGTCTCCTCGCCGGTGAGCACATGGTCGGAGATGGTGCAGATGCACAGGGCGCGCTTGCCGTACCGGGCGGCGTTCATATACAGCGCGGCAGCCTCCATCTCCAGCGCCAATACGCCCATTTTCTTCAGACCATATACGCTGTCCAGTCCCTCGGGCACCCCCGCATGGTCGCCATAAAAGACGTCGGAGGAGTTCACATTGCCCACATGGTAGTGAGCGTTTGCCGCCCGGCAGGCGTCTACTGCGGCAGAGAGCAATTCATAGGAGGCAATGGGGGCGAAGGTGCCGGGCAGATGGAACTGCTTGGCGAAATTGGAGTCGGTGCAGGCGCCCTGCGCCAGCACCAGGTCATAAAGATGGATGTGCTCCTGGATGGCTCCGGCGGAGCCCACGCGGATGATGTTCTCCACGCCGTAGCCGTTGAACAGCTCATGGGAGTAGATGCCGATGGCGGGCATACCCATGCCGGAGGCCATGACGGAGACTTTCACGCCCTTGTAGTAGCCGGTGTGCCCCTGCACACCCCGGACATTGTTCACCAGAACGGGGTTTTCCAGGAAATTTTCCGCAATGAATTTCGCCCGCAAAGGGTCACCGGGCATTAGAACGGTCTTGCCGAAGTCGCCGGGTTTGGCGGAAATATGGGGAGTGGGTGTGGTAAACATAAGCATTTCTCCTTTTTGCCTTTGAAAAGTGTTCTCAGTAGCTGCCGTCGTGGGGGGCGTTTTCGCCCTTTTCCGCAGCCTTTGCCAGCTTTACGATCCGGGAAGTGCCCAGCCGGGACGCCCCCAGGGCGATGAATTTCTCCGCATCGTCCAGGCTGGAGATGCCGCCCGCCGCCTTGATCTTCACGTTGGGACCGATGTGCTGGGCGAACAGCGCCACATCCTGGAAGGTAGCGCCGGCGGTGGAGAAACCGGTGGAGGTCTTGATATAATCTGCGCCGGATTCCGTCACCACCTGGCACATACGGATCTTCTCCTCCTCCGTCAGCAGGCAAGTCTCGATGATGACTTTCAGGAGCTTGCCCTGGCAGGCGGCCTTCACAGCGGAGATCTCCTGGCGGATTTCATCGAACTTCCCGTCCTTCACCCAGCCCAGGTTGATGACCATATCCACTTCCTCCGCGCCGCCCTCCACCGCGTCCTGCGCCATGAAGCACTTGGCGGCGGTGGTATCGTAGCCGTTGGGGAAGCCGATGACGGTGCAGATGGCAAGCCGATCCCCCACATATTCCCTGGCCTGCCGGACATAGCTGGCGGGGATGCATACGGAGGCGGTATGGTAGCGGAGTCCATCCTCGCAAACCGCCTGGATTTCTGCCCAGGTGGCGGTGGGGGAGAGGAGAGTGTGGTCGCATTTTGCCAAAATTTCTGTAAGATTCATTGTATTGCGCTCCTTTTCTGTTATGTGGATGCTTTATGCTGGCCATGAAGCCGGATCACCTTGCGTTCCCGGATGCCCCGGATCCAGCATTTGTGGCACATGGCGATATAGCTGTCGTTGCCCCCCAGAAGCACCTGCTCCCCCTGGGTGACGATGTGTCCCTCCCCGTCGATCCGGGCGGTGACGGTGGCTTTCGCTCCGCAGTCGCAGATGGTCTTGATCTCCTGGATGGTATCCGCCACCTCCATGAGCCGGCGGCTGCCGGGAAAGAGATGGCACTGGAAATCCGTCCGCAGACCAAAGCACATCACGGGCACGTTGTAGTCGTCCACAATGGCGCGAAGCTGATCGATCTGGGTTGGAGAGAAGAACTGACATTCGTCGGTGATGATCACATCGCATTTGCCCAGGCGGCTATCCCGGAACACCTGGTATATATCTGCCTGGGGCGGCATGATCTGCGCCACGCTCTCCAGACCGATGCGGCTGCGGATTACCGCTTCCCCGTCCCGGCTGTCGGCGCTGGGCTTCACCAGCCATACCCGCAGGTCATTCTCCTCATAATTGTATTTGGTGATCAGCGCCTGGGCGGTTTTGCTGGAGCCCATCGCGCCGTATTTGAAGTATAGCTTCGCCATAGCAAGCCTCCAAGGGATATTTTCTCTATTATACCGAAAAACTGCAGCAGTTGCAAGAGCGATTTTGGACGAGTTGCCACAGACGTCCAAAGTGCGTTCTTCCGGGAGTTCGGCCGCAGCGGAGGCTAAAAGCTGCCGCCGGAATTTGCCGGAAAAGGCGGTAAATAGTTGTGGGCAAAAGTCCAAAAGGACTTTTGCCCACGGGTTTATTCGCTTTTTTCCAGCTGCATTTTGTTGTATTGCAGGGTGTAGAGCTGATAGTAGCGGCCGTGCAGCGCCAACAGCGCCTGGTGATTGCCCTGCTCCAGAATCTGGCCGTGGGACAGCAGAATAATGTTGTCCGCGTGCTGGATGGTGGAGAGCCGGTGGGCAACGATGAGCATGGTGCCAATGTTTTTCATCTTCTCCAGGGAATCCTGAATCAGGATCTCCGTCTCCGTATCGATGTTGGCGGTGGCCTCGTCCAGAATCATTACCGCAGGCTTGTGGATGATGGTGCGGGCGAAGCTCAGCAGCTGCCGCTGGCCGGCGGAGAAGTTGTTGCCCCGCTCCCGGACGATCTCATCCAGACCGTTGTCCAGCCTGTTGATAAAGGTGTCCGCGTTCACATAGGCGCAGGCTTTCTGGATCTCTCGCTCGGATACGCCCTCCATGCGCAGCAGGATGTTGCTGCGGATGGTGCCGGAGAACAGAAATACGTCCTGGAGCATCTGACCGAAGTGCCGCCGCAGGGAGGAAATCTTGATCTTCTTGATGTCGATGCCGTCAATGAGGATGCGGCCCTTTTGGATGTCGTAGTTCCGGCAGATCAGGGACAGGATGGTGGTCTTGCCGGAGCCGGTGGAGCCTACAAAGGCCACGGTCTGCTTGGGATACACATGGAAGGATACGCCCTTCAGCACCCATTCGTCGGGCTTATAGGCAAACCATACGTCCTGGAATTCGATCTCGCCCCGGATGGTGTCCAGTTCCATGGCGTCCGGCTCGTCCACCACCTCCGGCGTCATGTCCATAACGGTGAAGATCTTCTCCGCAGAGGCGAAGGCGCTCTGAAGCATATTAAACTGCTCCGCCAGAGTTTGGATGGGGTTGAAGAATTTGGAGATATACATATAGAAGGTGACCACCGTGCCGCTGGTCATGGTCTGGCCGAACAGGGACAGATCCGCGATATAGCCCTTGCCCCCCAGGTAGAACAGGCACAGCACCGAGGAAATGTAGAGCATATACACCATGGGGCGGAACACGCCGAACACAAAGATCTGGTTCTGCTTGGCTTTTTTCAGCTTGTTGCTTTTAACCAGGAAGTCCTGCATTTTCCGCTGCTCTCGGTTGAAAACCTGGGTGATCTTGATGCCGGAGAGATTCTCGGACAGGTAGGTGTTAATGTCCGTGGTGCCGTCCTTCACCACCCGGTAGACCTTCCGGGAGAATTTGCGGAAGATCACCGTGAAAAGCACCAGAAACGGAACAAAGCACAATATCATCAGCGTCAGGGCGTAGTTCAGCAGCAGCATGGCGCCCATCACGCCCACAATTACCATGGCGTTTTTCAGCATGGTCACCAGGATGTTGGTGAACATCAGGGAAATGGCGTTGGTATCGTTGGTGACCCGGGTCACCAGCTTGCCCACAGGGATGTTGTTCAGCTGCTCGTGGGACAGGCGCTCGATGTGGGTGAAGATGTCCTCCCGCAGCTGGGATAGAATTTTCTGACCGGTCTTTTGCAGGATCATGGACTGCAGGTAGGTGCACGCCAGGGATACCAGCAGGATGCCTGCGTACACCGCCACCATGCCGTAAAGCCGGCTCAGCGGAAAGCTGCTCTTCACCATCTCCTCAATGTCGCCCACCAGCAGGGGGGAGACCAGGTCATAGACGATGGAGACTACCATCACCAGGAAGACCACTACAAATTCTTTCCAGTAGGGCTTGGCATACACCATCAGCCGGCGGATGATCTCCCCATCCGGCATATTCCGGTCAAAGCCCATGGTCTCTTTTTTGTTCTTTGCAGCGGCATAGGCCAATACGAACACCAGGGCAAATGCCCCGATGATGGCGCCCACGATCAGTATAGGAAGATACTCACGCATTATGACGCCCTCCTTCCTCCTCCAGCCGCTGCAGGTCCACCATTTTGCGGTAGGCGGCGTTCTGGGCGTAAAGCTCCTGGTGCTTGCCCACGGCGGCCAGCTTGCCGTCGTCAATAAAGAGGATCTTGTCCATCTGCTCGATGGTGGAGATCCGGTGCGCGATGAGGATGGTGGTTTTGCCCGCCCGGGTTCTGCGCAGGTTCTCCAGAATGGTGCGTTCCGTTTTGGTATCCACAGCGGAAACGCTGTCGTCCAGAATCAGGATGGGGGCGTTCTTCATCAGCGCCCGGGCGATGGAGATGCGCTGCTTCTGTCCGCCGGAGACGGTGACGCCCCGCTCGCCCAGGATGGTTTCATAGCCCTTGGCAAATTCCCGGATGTTCCCGTCCACGTCCGCCAGCCGGGCGGCTTCCTCCACCTGCCGTTCGTCCACGGCGTCCGCGCTGAAGGCGATGTTCCGGGCAATGGTATCGGAGAATAGGAAGTTGTCCTGGGGCACATAGGCGCAGCCGTCCCGCAGGGAGCGGATGGATATTTGATTCACGTCGTGGCCGTCGATGAAAATAGAGCCGTCCGGCACATTGTAAGTACGCAGGATCAGATCCACCAGGGTGGTCTTGCCGGAGCCGGTCTTGCCCACCACGCCCACGTTTTCTCCGGCATGGATGGTAAAGGACACGTCCTGGAGCACGTCGTATTCCCCGCCGGGATAGCGGAACGTCAGCTCCCGGAACGCAATGTCCCCCCGGATATTTTTCAAGTCCTCCACTCCGGGCTTATCCACCACGTCCTGCTTGGCGTCCAGCAGCTCGCTGATGCGCTTCAGGGAGGCCTTGCCCCGGCTGGTCATGTCGATAAGCTCAGATATGGCCATGATCGGCCAAACAATGGCGTTGAAATAGCCGATGAATTCCACCAGCTGGCCGGCATTGAACCGCCCCTCATGCACCAGATAGCCGCCGTAGCCCAGAATCACACAGATGACGCTCTCCACGAACAGCGTCACCAATATCCGCAGCAGCACGGAGGAACGGGTGAAGTCCACGTTTGCTTCCTCGTTTTCCTGGTTCAGCTTCCGGAAAGCCATCAACTCCTTGGCCTCCTTGACAAACGCCTTGATGACGGCGATGCCGGAGAAGCTCTCCTGGGAAAAATCGGACAGCTTGGAGAAGGCCGCCTGCCGAATGTCCCACTTCTTGGTCAGGTAGTTGCCCACCACGGTGGAGGCTGCCAGCAGCAGCCCCATGGGGATCAGGCACAGGAACGTGAGCAGCGGATCCATCCGCCACATTTTCCCGATGGACAGGATGAACAGCACCAGCGCGTCAAACAGCATCAGGAGCCCGGAGCCATAGCAGTCCTGCACCGTCTCCAGATCGTTGGTGAACAGGCTCATCAGGTTGCCTACCTTGTTCACCTGGTAGTACTGCACGGACAAGTCCTTGGCATGGTCAAACATGGCGTTGCGCAGATCCGTCTCCACCTTGATGGCAGCGCCGAAAATACAGATCCGCCACAGAAAGCGTCCTAAAACAATGGCCAAGATGACCCAAACCATGGGCATACAGATGTTGTCCAGCAGAAAGTCCATGTTGAAAGGCGTCCGCACGCCGTCCACCATTACATATCCCTGGTTCATGCCGTTAATAACCATCTGATACAGGTTGGGGATGACCAGCTGGAAATAATCCACCGCCACCAGCGCCGCCAAGCCTGCCAGCAGCCAGCCGGCGTATTTGATATAGTAATGGTTGATATGCTTGCCGAATATCATGATCTTCCTCCTTTCGGCGCGGAATGGTTCCAATTTGTTAAAAAATATAGCGTGGAAAATTGTAGCACAGGTGTTTCCAAAAGGCAAGCCCCGGCAGGGAAAATCGCGGAAATAGTCATATAATATGCGCCTTCCCGCCCAGCAAAAAGCCCTCCCCTTCCGGGGAGGGCTGCAGATCGCTGTGGGTTATTGATTTTCCATTTCCTTCAGGGCGTCCTTGCGGCTGTAGTTGGCGCGTCCCTTCTCGTCGAAGCCCATGAACTTCACCCAGGTCATATCCCCCAGGTTCAGCACGTCCTCCACCTTCTCCACCCGGCGATTGGCCAGCTTGGAGATATGCACCATACCATCGTGGCCGGGAGCCACCTCTACGAAGGCGCCGATGGGCAGGATCCGCACCACCTTGCCGTAGTACAGCTTGCCCACCTCGGGCACAAAGCAGATGTCGTCCACCATCTTCTTGGCGGCGTCCGCAGCGGCGGCGTCCACTGCGGAGATGAACACCATGCCGTCGTCGTTGATGTCCACCTTGGCGCCGGTATCCGCGCAGATCTTCTGGATGGTCTTGCCGCCAGAGCCGATGACCTCGCGAATCTTGTCCACAGGGATCTGCAGGGAGATCATCTTGGGGGCGTACTCGGAAACCTCTGCCCGGGGCGCGGGGATGCAGGGGAGCATGATCTCGTTGAGGATCTCCAGGCGCGCTTTGCGGCAGCGCTCCAAAGCGTCCGCGATGATCTCCATGGTCAGACCCTTGTTCTTCAGATCCATCTGGATGGCGGTGATACCCTCCGTGGTGCCCGCCACCTTGAAGTCCATTTCGCCGTGGAAGTCCTCCACACCCTGGATGTCGGTGAAGGTGCGCCACTCGCCGGTCTCCTGATCGGAGATCAGGCCGCAGGAGATGCCTGCCACCGGCCGCTTGATGGGCACGCCGGCGTCCATCAGCGCCAGGGTAGAGCCGCAGATGGAGCCTTGGGAAGTGGAGCCGTTGGAGGACAGCACCTCGCTGACCACCCGGATGGCGTAGGGGAACTCGTCCACATCGGGGATCACCGGCAGCAGAGCCTTTTCCGCCAATGCGCCGTGACCGATCTCCCGGCGGGAGGTGGAGCGGGCGGCTTTGGCTTCGCCGGTGGAGAACGCGGGGAAGTTATAGTGATGGATATAACGCTTGGTCTCCTCGGGATAGATGGTATCCAGCTTCTGGGCGGCGGACAGGGTGTTCAGAGTGCAGATGGAGAGCACCTGGGTCTGGCCGCGGGTAAACAGGCCGGAGCCATGCACCCGGGGCAGCAGGCCGACTTCCGCAGCCAGGGGACGGATCTCGTCCATGCCCCGGCCGTCCACGCGCTTGCCCGCCAGCAGCCACTTCTTCACGACTTTTTTCTGCATCTTGTACAGGCACACATCGATGTTTACATCGAAGTCCTCATACTTCCCGGCAAACTGATTGGCAAAGTCTACCCGGGCGGCGGTGAGGCGCTCCTCCCGGACATTCTTGTCGTCGGTGTCCAGGGCGTACTCGATTTGATCCAGGCCGTAGGCCATCAGATCGTCCAGCAGGTCGTGATTCACAGCGGCCTTCTCAAAGGTGAATTTGGGCTTGCCGATTTCCGCCACGATGCCGTTGATGAACTTCACGATCTCCATGTTGGTCTCGTGGGCGATGCGGATAGCCTCCAGAACCACGCTTTCGGGAGCCTCGTTGGCCTCTGTCTCGATCATCACCACTTTCTCAAAGGTGGAGGCGATGCACACGAAGCAGTCGGCGGCGGCGCGCTCGTCGGCGGAGGGGTTCACAATATACTTGTCCCCCAGGTGCGCCACATTGGTGGTGGCCACGGGTCCGTTCCAGGGCACGTCGGAGGAGGCGATGGAGATGGAAGCGCCCAGGGAGGCTACGATCTCCACGGGGTTATCGTAGTCGTTGGCCAGCACGGTGCAGGTCACCACCACGTCGTTGCGCAGCTCCTCGTCGAAGAGGGGGCGCATGGGGCGGTCGATGATGCGGCTGTTCAGGATGCCCCGCTCGGAGGGCTTGCCCTCCCGGCGGTTGAAGGAGCCGGGAATCCGCCCTACGGAGTACATCCGCTCCTCAAACTCGATGGTCAGGGGGAAGTAGTCGATGCCCGCTTTGGGCAGGGGGGAGCAGGTGACGGTGGTGAGCACCACAGTGTCGCCATAGCGGCATACGCACTCCGCGTCGGCCAGTTCGGCTACCTTTCCCGTCTCCACGGTGAAAGGACGGCCGCCGATGTCCATTTCATAGATCTTGTGATTGGGAAATTGCTTATGGGTGATCATTGGTTGAACCTCCTAAAAATGTTTGATTTTTCTGCCGGGAGGTTTAGCACTTGAAACCGGCGCCGCAGCCATGGTCGGCGCTGCTTTCAACTGCTAAGCGGTTCCCGGCAAATTCGGAAAAAAGGGCGACTTTCGCCGCCCTTTTCCAATACTTACTTACGGATGCCCAGCTTGGCGATGATGGCACGATACCGCTCGATGTCCTTCCGCGCCAGGTAGTCCAGCAGGTTGCGGCGCTTACCGACCATCATCAGCAGGCCGCGGCGGGAGTGGTTGTCGTGCTTGTGTACCCGCAGGTGATCGGTGAGCTCGTTGATACGGGCGGTGAGAATGGCAATCTGCACCTCAGGAGAGCCGGTATCCCCCTCGTGGGTAGCGTTTTCCAGAATGACCTGGGTCTTTTTTTCCTTCTGAATCATGGGAATTTCCACCTTTCTAAAGCATTGCCCGAAAGCTAAGTAGGGGTCAGTGGAGGCGCCTTGCGGCGCGGTATCCCGCAACTGAGCATTGGGCGAAAAATTACCTGGCATTGCCAGCTTGGCTATCATATCATGAGTTTGCCCAAAAGTAAAGCATCTTTTTCAGCTTTTGGCAAAGAATTTCCGGGTCTCGGCGGCGTTTTTTTGGATTTCCGCCTGCAGCGCCTCCAAGGAAGCAAATTTTTGCTCCGGGCGCAGAAAGCGGTACAGCTCCAGGCGCAGCTCCCGGCCGTATAACTCCCCGGTAAAGTCTAAAAGCCAGCTTTCCACCGTGGTATAGCCGCCGCCCACCGTGGGGCGGTTGCCGATATTGGTCACGGCCAGATAGCTTGCTTCCCCCACCCAGGCTTTGCAGGCATATACCCCACGCCGGGGGCAGAGCACTTCTTTGGGCAGCAGCAGATTGGCGGTGGGGATGCCCAGGGTGCGCCCCAGGCGCTGCCCTGGCGATACAATACCGGAAAGGATATGGGGATGCCCCAGAAACCGCGCCGCCTGGGTCATTTCCCCGGCTTCCAGCAGCCGGCGGATATGGGTGGAGGAAATGGTGACGCCGTCCAGACGCTGCTCCGGCACAACGGCGCAGGGCAGAGACAGCGCTTCGCACAGCTCCGCCAGCTTCTCCGGCGTGCCCGCGCCCCCCGCGCCGAAGCGGAAGTCATGGCCGCACACGAATCCTCCGGCCTGATAACGCTTGACCAGCAGCAGCACAAAGGTGCGGTAGTGCATTTCCATCATAGCCCGATCAAAAGGCAGGGTCACGATTCGCGCCATGCCCATCTGCCGGAGCAGTGCCTGGCGATCCGCGATGGAATTGATGAGCGGCGGGGTCTTGCCGGTGACCAGGGTGTCCGGGTGGCTGGCAAACGTCACCACGCCGGGCTGACAGCGGTTTTCCTGCGCCAGACGGCGGCCTGCCGCCAGCAGCGCCTGATGCCCCCGGTGCACTCCGTCAAAAAAACCCAGGGCATAGATGGTCTTTTCTTCCATAAACGTGTCCTTATTTATATACTTGCCGGACGTTACACGGCAAAAAAGCTTTTTATAGTTGACATAACATTTCTGTCTACTTCTGCCAGCATGAGAAATTCCCCCGCAGGGCTATATGCCCGGTACTGCCCATCCGGCAGGGAAATGGAAAAGGCGTTGCCGTTGCGGCAGCGCTGGGTCTGCTTCTCCGTAAGGGTAACGGCGGGATAGCTGCGGAACAGGCTGTCCAGGGGCAGCAGGAATGTTTCCGGCGCAGGACTTTCCAGCAGCGTTTCCAGCGGCACCGACTGCGCCAGGGTGTATTCCCCGGCAGCGGTGCGCCGCAGGGACGCCATGCAGGCGCCGCAGCCCAGCGCCTGCCCAATGTCGTGGCAGAGCGTGCGGATGTAAGTGCCCTTGGAGCAGTGAATCCGCAGCCGGGCGGTATTTCCGGAAAATTCCAGACATTCCAGAGCAAAAATGGTGATCTTCCGGGGCTTCCGCTCCACCTCTACCCCGGCGCGCGCCAGCTCGTAGAGCTTTTTCCCCGCCACCTTGACGGCGGAATACATAGGGGGAAGCTGCTGGATTTCTCCGGTAAACTGGGAGAGGACGCGGCGGAACGCTTCTTCCGAAACGGAAAGCTCCCGCTGCTCCAGAATCCTGCCGGTGATGTCCTGGGTATCGGTAATCACGCCCAGGCGCACTTCGGCCTCGTAGACCTTGTCCGCGTGCTCGAAGAACTCCACCCCCCGGGTGGCGCGCCCTACGAACACCGGCAGCACCCCTGTGGCCATGGGATCCAGCGTGCCGCCGTGACCCACCCGCTTGGTGCCGAATACCCGGCGCAGCTTGGCCGTCACATCCTGGCTGGTCCAGCCGGCAGGCTTGTCGATAATCACGATGCCGGTCATGCCAGCGCCTCCATGGCCTCTGCCACCGCCAGGGCGGCTTCCTCCAGGGACATGGCCAGGGAAGCCCCGGCGGCGCCTTTATGGCCGCCGCCGCCGAATCGGGCGCACACAGCCCCGGCGTCATAGCCCGGAACGGCGCGGACGGAAATTTTGATCTGCCCGTCCTTGGCTTCCCGCAGCGTCGCGGCCATCTTTACCCCCTGAATAGACCGGGGGAAGCCGGAGATATTCTCCAGATCATCTTCGGTAGCCCCCGCCTCCTGCTCCACCGCCCGGGGCAGCGGACACACGGCGAAAGCGCCGTCCCGGTAAAACCGGGCGTGTTCCACCAGATAGCTCTGCACTTTCAGCCGGGCAAAGGAATTGGTATCAAACAGAGTTTGATTGATGGCGAACAGATCGCCCCCCGCCTGAGCGCAGTCGGCGGCGGTGCGCAGGGAATGGGCGGTGGTATTGGCGTAACGGAAGCAGCCGGTATCGGTGGACACGGCGGTGTACAGCGCCTCCGCCATGGCCTTGTCCAGCCGGAAGCCCATTTCCAGCAGCACGTCGTATACGATTTCCCCGCAGGCGCCTGCCCCGGGATCCACCAGCTCCAGCGGGGTAAAGGAGGCGGCGGTGGCATGATGGTCAATGCGCAGGGCGATGCGTTCCAGCAGCGGACGGAATTTGTCCGGCAGCATATTGGGGGCTGCCACGTCCACGGTGAGGATGGTTTCGCACCCCACAGGCGCGTCTACTGTGAGTCCCGCGTGGAGATGGGCGTATTTTTCTGTGATCTCCGGGTTTTTCAGAATATGGGCGGTTTTGCCCAAGCTCCGCAGTCCCCGGCACAGCAGGGCGGCGGTGCCGATGGTATCTCCGTCCGGGCGGCAGTGGGAGAGGATCAGAAAATTGTCCTGGACTCCCAGATACCCGGCGGCCTCAGTCCTGGTCAGGCGCTTGGTCATCCTGGTCTACCTCCAGCGAATTGATGAGAGCCAGCATTTTCGCTCCATAGGCGATGGAGTCGTCCAGCGCCCACTGGATCTCCGGGGTGTGGCGCAGCGCCATGGCCTGGCTCAGCTCCCGGCGGAGATACCCGGAGGCGGATTTCAGCCCTTTCAGGGCGTCCGCCGCCCGATCCTCCTGCAAAAAGCTCACGTATACCTTGGTAAAGTGCAGATCCGGAGTGGTTTCCACCCGGGTAATGGAGATCATGGTTCCCTGAATCCGGGGATCTTTCAGATTGCGGATCAGACCGGACAATTCCTGCTGGATCTGCTCATTGATGCGCATAATGCGGTTGGATGCCATAGTGGTTCCTCCTTTTTGTGGCGGTCAGGCAAGGCGGAAAAAGCCCTTCGTGTATGCTTCGCGGGGGTGCGCCGCTCAGCGCTTGACCTCCTCCATCACGAAGCACTCGAATACGTCGCCTTCCTTGATATCGTTGAACTTCAGAATGCTCATGCCGCACTCATAGCCGGCGGTGACTTCCTTCACCGCGTCCTTGAAGCGCTGCAGGGAGCCTACCTCGCCCTCGTGGATCACGATGTTGTCCCGCAGCACCCGAACCTTGGCGTCCCGGCTCACCTTGCCGTCTTTTACCATGCAGCCGGCGATGGTGCCGATGGCGGAGACTTTGTAGGTCATGCGAACCTCTGCATGGCCGATAACGGATTCCTGGTACTGGGGCGCCAGCATTCCTTTCATGGCGGCCTCGATCTCGTCGATGGCGTCGTAGATCACCCGGTAGAAGCGCATATCCACCTTGGCGCGGTGGGCGCTGGCCTGGGCGGCGGCGTCGGCGCGGACATTGAAGCCCACCACAATGGCGCCTGCAGTGGAGGCCAGCAGGATATCGGACTCGTTCACCGCACCCACGCCGGCGTGGATGACCTTCACCCGTACTTCCTCATTGGAAATTTTCTCCAGGCTGGCTTTCACAGCTTCGGCGGAGCCTTGTACGTCTGCCTTTACCACCAGGTTCAGCTGCTTCATCTCCCCCTCCTGCATCTTGGCAAAGAGGTTATCCAGGGTGACCTTGGTGGCTGTCTTGGCCAGGGCGTCCTTTTCCGCCTGACGGCGCTGCTCCACCAGTTCCCGCGCCATGCGCTCGTCGGAGACGGCATTGAACTCGTCGCCGGGACCCGGCACGTCCGCCAGGCCGGTGATCTCCACAGGCTGGCTGGGGCCGGCGGCCTTTACAGTGCGGCCCTGGTCATTGGTCATTACACGGACGCGGCCTACGGCGGTGCCGGCGATGACAATGTCGCCCTGCTTCAGCGTGCCATTCTGCACCAGCAGAGTAGCCACGGGGCCGCGGGTTTTATCCAGCCGCGCCTCGATTACCGTGCCCTTGGCGGCGCGGTTGGGATTGGCTTTCAGCTCCTGTACCTCGGCGGTGACGATGACCATTTCCAGCAGCTCGTCGATGCCCATGCCGGTCTTGGCGGAGATGGGGCAGATGATGGTGTCGCCGCCCCATTCCTCGGGGATCAGGTCGTACTCGGTGAGCTGCTGCTTGATCCGGTCGGGGTTGGCGTCTGGCTTATCCATTTTATTGATGGCCACGATGATGGGGATATTGGCGGCCTTGGCATGGTTGATGGCCTCCACGGTCTGGGGCATGATGCCGTCGTCCGCCGCCACCACCAATATGGCGATGTCCGTGCACATGGCGCCCCGCGCCCGCATTGCGGTGAAAGCCGCGTGGCCGGGGGTATCCAGGAAGGTAATGGGATTGCCATTGATCTCCACGGTATACGCGCCGATGTGCTGGGTGATGCCGCCGGCCTCGCCGGAGGCTACCTTGGTTTTCCGCACCGCGTCCAGCAGGCTGGTCTTGCCGTGGTCTACGTGTCCCATTACCACCACCACCGGGCTGCGGGGCTGCAGCTCCTCGGCGGTATCCTCATGGTCGTCGATGATCTGTTCTTCGATGGTGACTGTGACTTCCTTCTCCACCTTGCAGCCCAGTTCCGTAGCCACGAATTCGGCGGTATCGAAGTCGATGGTCTGATTGATAGCGGCCATAACGCCGTTTTTCAGCAGCAGCTTGATGACCTCTCCGGCGGTCTTTTTCATCCGGGAGGCCAGTTCGCCCACGGTGATCTCCTCGGGGATCTTCACAGTGAGCACAGCCTTGCGCGCCTGCTCCATCTGTAGCCGGCGCATACGCTCCTGCTCCTCGTTCCGAGCCTTATTGCCCTTGACGAACTTATTGTCCTTGCGCTTGTTCTGCTGCTGCTTGCCGCCGCCGATGCGCTGCTTGCCCCGGGCGTAATCCTGCACCCGCTCGGACACCAGGCTGTCCACCCGGTCGTCGAAGCGGGCGGCGTTCACCTGCACGGCGGAGGTATCCACCACCCGGCGCTCCCGCTTCCGCTCCGGCTCCTTGGGCTTGTCGGCCTTGGGGGGCTGCGGCGCGGCGGGCTTATCGGTCTTGGGGGGCTGACCGGCGTGGTCGCTGCGTCCGGCGGGTTTGGGCTGCTTCTGCGGCTCCTGCCGGGGCTTTTCCTGCCGGGGGGCGTCTTGGGCGGCCTCCTTGGGGGCTGCCTTGGCAGCGCTCTGGGGGGGCTGCACGGCAAATACCCTTTCCAGCGAATCGATCTGGTGATTTTTGGTGATCTGATCGAATACCACATTCAGCTCTTCCTCTGTGAGCACCTGGGTATTGGACTTGGGTTTTTCAAAAAACTTGGAGAGGATCTCCGTGATTTCCTTGGGCGCAACCCCAAAATCCTGGGCGACATCCCGCAAACGATACTTTATAAAACTCATATGCGCACCTCCAAAATCAATGTTCCTTCTTGGCGTCCGACCGGCGCGTTTTGCCAGCCTGCCGGTTATGTTCATGCGCCTTGGCTTCCTTCCGGCGCTGCTGCTGACGCCGCGCCTTTTCCTCCAGGACGGCCAGGACGGCGTCCTGGGCCTCTCCGGCGGGCAGCGCCTTTACAATGGCCAGCGCCAGGCTGGCGTCGGTGATGGCGGCGATGGCAAGACTAGCTCTGCCCACAGCCTGCCCCATCTCATCCTTGGTAAAGGGAAGACGCAGACAGGACTGGCTGGTTCCCGCCACAAAGCTTTTGGCGCGCCGCCAGGTATGCTCAGAAGCGTCGGAGGCCACCGCCACCAGCGCGGCCTTTCCGGCGCGGGTCACGGCGTTCACAGGATCTTCGCCCAGCTCCACCAGATTGCCCTTGCGCCCCAGGGATAAGTATTGCAGCGGATTACCCATGGGCAGCCTCCATTTCCTTGGCCAGCTGGTCGTATACCGCCTGACTGATGGGAGCCTCCAGGCTGCGCTCCAGCGCCTTGGAGCGAATGGCTTTCTGCAGGCACGCGGGATCGGGACACAGATAGGCGCCCCGGCCGTTCACCTTGCCGGAGAAATCCAGCCGCACCACGCCGTCGGCGCAGCGTACCACACGGATCAGCTCTTTTTTTGCTTTGCGTTCCCGGCAGCCCATACACTGCCGCTGGGGAATTTTCTTTTGCATGGCGCGTGCCTCCTTCGCTTCTCTTATGCCTCCATGGCAGCCGCGTTGGACGCGGACTTGATGTCAATTTTGTAGCCGGTAAGACGGGCGGCCAGCCGGGCGTTCTGCCCTTCCTTGCCGATGGCCAGACTCAGCTGGTCGTCGGGCACCACCACCCGGCAGGCTTTCTGGCCGGGGATCAGGTCTACGCTCAGCACTTCCGCAGGGCTGAGGGCAGCCTTCACATATTGGCAGGGATCCTCGCTCCACACCACGATGTCGATCTTCTCGCCGTGCAGCTCCTCCACCACAGCCGCCACGCGGCCGCCCCGGGGGCCTACGCAGGCGCCCACGGGATCGATCCCCTCCAGGGCGGCGCGCACGGCCATCTTGGAGCGGGAGCCAGGCTCCCGGGCGATGTTGCGGATCTCCACCTGACCCTCGGCGATTTCCGGAGTTTCCAATTCAAAGAGCCGGCGCACCACATTGGGATGGGTACGGGACACAAAGACATTGGTAGAGCGGGCGCTCTGCCGGGCTTCCAGCACATATACCCGGATCTTGTCGCCCTCCCGGTAGGTTTCCCCGGGGATCTGCTCGCTTTGCCGCAGAATGGCGTTGTGGGCGTCGTTGCCGGAACCCACGGCCACGATGGCGTCGCCGCTGGGCTCCAGGCGCAGCACCGTGCCGCTGAGCAGCTCCTGGGATTTGGAGGAGTAGCTCTCGTAAGCCATGCCCCGCTCCGCTTCCCGGATGCCCTGAATCACCACCTGCTTGGCGGTCTGGGCGGCGATGCGGCCAAATTTCTCAATGGCCACGGGGATGGAAATGGTATCGCCCACCTGGGCGTTGGGGTCGATATTCCGGGCGGCATCGATGTGGATCTCCAGAGCGGTATCCTCCAATTCCTCCACCACGGTCTTCAGCTGGTACATCCGCAGTCCTTTTTCGCTGAGCTCCACCACCACGTTTTCGGCGGGGACGTCCCGGTGATCCTCCCGATCCTTGCGATAGGCGTTGGTGAGCGCCTGCTTCAGCCGCTCCACCATATAATCCACGGGGATGCCCTTCAGCTTTTCCAGATCCCGCAGGCTTTCGAAGATCTCTGCGCCGATGTCCACCTTGGTTTCTTCCGCTGTTTTTTTGGCTCTGGTATTTCTGGCCATGATTCCTGTTCCTCCTGTCAGAATTCCACCCGCAGGCGCACCAAGGCCACCTGGGATTTTTCAAATGTAATGGTTTCTTTGCCTGCTTCCACGGTAATCCGGCCGTCCTCATAGCCCCGGAGGATGCCGGGGATCTCCTTCAGGCCGTTGCGCGGCCGGTAGAGCTTGACCAGGACGGGGCTGCCCATAAACTGCTGGAAATCGCCGGGGCGCTTCAGCACCCGCTCCAGTCCGGCGGAGCAGACTTCAAAGTGATAGCTTTCGGGGATGGGATCCTGCTCGTCCAGGATGGGATCCAGCGCGCGGGCGACTGCCTCGCAGTCGTCGATGCTCACGCCGCCCTCCTTGTCGATATAGACCCGCAGGAAGCGCTCCGCGCCCTCCCGCACATATTCCACATCCCACAGCGAGCAGCCCTTCTCCTCCACAATGGGCTGGGCGAAGGCCGCAACTTGTTCGGTAATTTTCAAATCGTTCGCCTCTTTCAGCAGAAAAGAGAGGGGCTTGCCCCTCTCTTTCGTATATTCTACGCTAGATTACCAGTATTATAGCACCCTTGTCCCTGTTTTGCAAGAGGTTTTTTTCCAAAAAAGGGCGGATGTTTCGTGTTTTTTCGGTTTCCCAAGGCGGGAGCGGCTGCTCCCGCCCGGAAATGCCCCGCTTCCGTCAGAGCGTACCCGGCTGCGCCGGCGGGCTGGATGCGCCTGCACCGTCGGAATGGATGACGGGAGGCTTGGGGTCTACGATCTCGCAGGGCGCTGCTTTCTTTTTTTCTTCTTCCTTCATGGCTTCCTCCAGATTGATTGTGAAAGTTTACTGGCTATAGTATCTGCGCCGGGACTGGAATCATACCTGCTTTTTTCCGCGTTTCCCTGAACGCCTAGGACGCGCGGGAAACCCTTTCCATTTTTCCGCGCCTGTGCTATAATGGAAAAAACTTGAAACATAAGGAGAAAGCTATGAAAGTCATTCTCATTACCGGAGTGTCCTCCGGCTTTGGCCGCGCCATGGCGCTGGCGCTGGCGGCGCAGGGGCACCGGGTTTACGGCGTGAGCCGCCGGATTCCGGAGCAGGCGCTGCTGGACGTGCTGGCCGGGCATTTCCAACTGGATTTATGTAAACCAAATTCCGCCCAAGAGGCGGTGGACGGCGTGTTGACCCGCGCCGGACGGCTGGATGTGCTTATCAACAACGCAGGCGCCGGCATCGGCGGCGCGCTGGAGGAAACGGATAACGAAGCCATGGAACGGCTTTTCCAGATCAACTACTTTGCCATGACCCGGCTGTGCCGGGCGGCGCTGCCTGCCATGCGGAGGCAAGGAAGCGGCATGATCCTGAACTTCAGTTCCTTGGGCGGCATTGCCGGACTGCCCTACCAGGGCGCCTACAGCGCCAGCAAATTTGCCGTGGAGGGCTACACCGAGGCGCTGCGCAGTGAAGTGAAGCCCTTTGGGATCCATGTTTGCATGGTGGAGCCGGGGGACTTTGCCACCGGCTTTACCGGGAACCGTACCATGGCCGCAAGCCCGGATTCTCCCTACCAGACCTTCCATGCGTCCGCCCTGCGCCGCATCGAGCAAGACGAGCAGGGAGGAAGTCCTCCCGAGGTGCTGGCGAAAAAAGTGCTGAAGATTGTATCCGCGTCCAAGCCCCGGCTGCGCTACACCGTGGGAAATCCCGCAGAGTGCCTGCTGGTGAAGAGCCGCCACATTCTGGGGGACCGGCTGTTTCTGTTCCTGCTGGGAAAATACTACGGCGCCAACTGACGGACGGGAGGAATTTTTCCGGCTGCTTTACAAATGGAGGAATGTGTGGTAAAATAGTTGCAATCGCAACTATTCAAAAGGAGGCCGCGCAATGTCTCAGATTATTCGCGACATCACCGAAATTTCCCGCTGCGGCGCGCAGTATCAGGCGGAAACCTTTGCCGATATGGGGCTGAAATCCTGCCATGCCAGCTATCTGCTGGAGATCTGCGCCCATCCGGGCATATCTCAGGATCAGCTGGCCAGCCGCATTTGCTTCAATAAGAGCAACATTGCCCGGCAGGCTGCCGCGCTGGAGGAAAACGGACTGCTCCGCCGGGTGCCCTCGCTGGAGGACAAGCGGGTGCTGGAGCTTTACCCCACCCAGAAAGCGCTGGAGCTGCTGCCCCAGATCACTGCCCGCCTGGGGCAGTGGGAGGCGCTGCTTACCCAGGACATCACCGAAGAGGAGACTGCCGCGCTGGAAGCGCTGCTGCTGCGGATGCGCGCCCGGGCAGCCGCCTGGATGGAGGCGCATTGATTTGAAGCAGCTGAACCGCTATATCCGCCCCTATTATGGCTATATCGCCCTGGCCGTGTTCATCAAGCTGGTGGGCGCGGTGCTGGAACTGTTTATCCCCTATCTTATGGAGCAGATGCTGGATGTGCAGGTGCCCGCCGGGGACTTGACCGGCATCTATCTCTTTGGCGCGGGCATGATTCTGTGCGCTGCGGGCTGCTTGGCGGCCAATATCTGGGCAAACCGCATGAGCGCCGTCAGCTCCGGCAAGATCACCCTGGCGATCCGCCATGATCTGTTTGAAAAGCTCCAGAGCCTTTCCGCCCGGCAGATGGATACGCTCACCATATCCTCCGCCGAGTCCCGGCTTACCAGCGACACCTATAATATCAACCAGCTGCTGGCGCGGGTACAGCGGCTGGGAATCCGCGCGCCCATCCTGCTGCTGGGCGGCGTGACCATGATGCTGGGCATGGACGCACCACTGGCGCTGGTGCTCATCGCCATGCTGCCCATTATCGCTGTGGTGGTGTATTTTGTCACCAAGACCAGCGTCCCGCTGTATACCAAGCAGCAGGGCGTGCTGGACAAGGTGGTGCGTACCGTGCAGGAGAACATCACCGGCATCCGGGTCATCAAGGCGCTGAGCAAGACGGACTATGAGAAAGACCGCTTCCGCCGGGTGAACCAGGAGCTTACCGCTGTGGACGAGAAAGCGGGTGTTATCACCTCCATCACCAACCCCACCTCCACGCTGGTGCTGAATCTGGGACTGACGCTGGTGGTGGTGGCAGGCGCGTTCCGCGTGAACGGCGGCGGCTGCCAGAGCGGCGTGATCGTGGCCTTTCTGCAGTACTTCACCATGATCCTCAACGCTATGCTGGGCATTACCCGAATCTTCGTCATGTATTCCAAGGGAGAGGCCAGCGCCAAGCGGGTGGCCAATGCTCTGGCCATGCCCGCCGACCTCACGGTGCTGGCGGAAAAGGCACCGCCGGCGGAAAATGCGCCCCATATTGCGTTTCAGAACGTCACGTTCTCCTATACCGGCCGGGGCAACAACCTGGAAAATCTCAGCTTCTCCCTCCAGCACGGCCAGTGCCTGGGGATCTTGGGTCCCACCGGCTCGGGGAAATCCACCATTTTGAACCTGCTGCTGCGGCTCTATGATCCGGACTCCGGCGTGGTGGCCATCGACGGCAGGGACATCCGCACCATCCCCCGGGAGGAATTGCAAAAGAAATTCGGCGTAGTGTTCCAAAATGATTTTGTAGCCCAGGGTACCATTGGGGAGAATCTCCGCTTTTTCCGGGAGCTGGACGACGCCGCCATCGCCCGGGCGGCGGGGAATGCCCAGGCGGACTTTATCACAGAGAAGCCCGGCGGCATGGACGCGCCGGTTACCGTCCGGGGCAACAATCTCTCCGGCGGCCAGAAGCAGCGGCTGCTCATCGGCCGGGCGCTGGCGGGAGATCCGGAGATACTGGTGCTGGACGATGCTTCCTCCGCCCTGGATTACCGCACAGACGCCAATCTGCGCCATGCCCTGGCCAGGAACTATGCCCGTACCACCACGGTGATCGTGGCGCAGCGGGTCAGTTCTCTGCGCCATGCCGACCTGATATTGGTGCTGGATGACGGCCGGGTCATCGGCATGGGCAGCCATGGGCAGCTGATGGAGGATTGCCCGGAGTACCGCGCCATTGCCAACGCCCAGATGGGCGAAGGAAAGGAGGCGGTATAAATGGCCAATCCCAATCTCATCGGCGGCGGCCGTCTGACCCGCGCCGAGACCAGCGGCGATCACCGGCACTTCGATGGAAAGCGGCTGAATATGCCCGCTCTGCTGAAGCGCCTGTGGCAGTATCTTGGCCGCAACCGCCTGCTGCTCCTGCTGGCTTTCGCGCTGTCCGTGGCATCCAGCTGGCTGGCGCTGTACGGACCAAAGCTTTCCGGCCAGGCCATCAATGCCATCGACCTGGGGGCGGGGCGGGTGGATTTCCCCACGGTATTCGGCTGCGCCGTATGGATGACGGTATTTTACCTGCTTTCCGGCGTCATGACGTATCTATTGAACGTGGTGATGATACGGCTGTCCCGGACGGTATCCCGGCAGATGCGCCGCGATATTTTTGAGAACCTCACCGCTCTGCCTGTGGGCTTCTTCGACCGGTATCAGACCGGCGATATTATCAGTACCATCACCTACGATGTGGATACGGTGAATCAGTCCATGTCTGCGGATCTGCTGCAAATTTTGCAGAGCGCCGTCACCGTGCTGGTGAGCTTCGTGATGATGCTCACCATTGCGCCGCAGCTGGTGGTGATCTTCCTGGTGACCATCCCCGCCACCATTTTCTTCACCCGCTGGCTTACCCGCCGGGTGCGGCCGTTGTTCCGCCGCCGGAGCGCCAAACTGGGGGAGCTGAACGGCTTCGTGGAGGAGATGCTCTCCGGGCAGAAGACCGTTCGCGCCTATGGCCGGGAGCAGGCCGTGCTGGAGCGCTTTGACCACAAGAACCGGGAGGCGGTGGACGCCTATACCGTGGCGGAGGCCAACGGCACTATCACCGGCCCCTCGGTGAACTTCATCAACAACGTGTCCCTGGCGCTGGTGTGCCTGCTGGGCAGCGTGCTTTTTCTCCAGGGGCAGATCCGCCTGGGAGACTTGAGCAGCTTTGTCCAGTATTCCCGGAAGTTTTCCGGCCCCATCAACGAGGTGGCCAACATCATTGCGGAGCTGCAAAGCGCCTTTGCCGCTGCGGAGCGGGTATTTGCCCTCATCGATGCGGAGCCGGAGCCTGCGGACAGCCCCGACGCCCGGGAACTGACGCAGGTGGCCGGGGACGTGCGGCTGGAGGATGTGGATTTTTCCTATGTCCCCGGCAAGGAGATCATCACCGGTCTGAGCCTGCATGCCAAGCCCGGCAGCCTCACCGCCATTGTGGGTCCCACCGGGGCGGGGAAGACCACCATCATCAATCTGCTCATGCGCTTCTACGATGTGGACGGGGGCTGTATCTATGTGGATGAACAGGCGGTTCCTACTCTGACCCGAGCCTCCCTGCGGCGGGCGTATACCATGGTGCTCCAGGACACCTGGCTGTTCCACGGCACCATTTTCGACAACATCGCCTACGGAAAGCCCGGCGCTACCATGGAGGAGGTGGTGGCCGCCGCCAAGGCCGCCCACATCCACAGCTATATTTCCCGCCTGCCCCAGGGGTACGACACCGTGCTTTCGGACAACGGTTCTTCCATCTCCAAGGGGCAGAAGCAGCTCCTTACCATTGCCCGCGCCATGCTTTTGGACGCCCATATGCTGATCCTGGACGAAGCCACCTCCAACGTGGATACGCGCACCGAGGAACAGATCCAGCTGGCCATGCGGGAGCTGATGGCGGGCAAGACCTGCTTCGTCATTGCCCACCGGCTCTCCACCATCCGCTCGGCGGATCACATCCTGGTGCTGAACCAGGGCAAGGTGGTGGAGCAGGGCACCCACGAGAGCCTGATGGCGCAAAAGGGCTTCTACCACGATTTGTACCAGGCGCAGTTCGACACCGCCCTGGCAGAGTGACCCATCCCATGCGAAAAGCCTGCTGAAAATGCCCAAACGGGTATTTTCAGCAGGCTTTTTTATGCCTGAAAACGGTTGAAATAGTCGTACAGAGGAATGAGGCCGGTGAAAAATTCCCGCGCCTGCACCGCCAGCTCCGGCGTGAACAGGGCGTCGCCGGGCGCGATCTCCCGAATGCAGGAGATGTCGCTCCTCCAGGCGAAGTAGGGAGCCAGGCGCGGATCCGGACAGGGCTTCGGCTTTTTATACTGCTGCGCCGTGACGGGCATACCCACAGCTTTTTCTGTCCGCGCGATCAGGTCAAGAAATTCCTCCGGACGGGCGGCGATGTCCTGCCGGAACGCCTCCAGCCGCGGCACCCGCGGACGCCAGAAGAAAAAGCCGTAGCTGACGCCCTCCGGACGGATCTCAAAGAACAGGCAGGGATTTTCCGCCCACCACTCCACATCCCGGCGGATGCAGATCCACAGACTCTCCTTATAGGGCTCGGGCGGATGCATCCGGGCGTCGCGGTAGATGCGGCTGACCTTCAGCAGATTGCCCGGCTTGTCCAGGAACGGAAGGAACAGTTCCCGCCCCAATGCTTTCATTGGCTCGTAGAGGCGGGTGATATAGTCCTGTTTGTGGGATTGGAACCAATCCCGGTTATTATTCAGTCGAATCCCCCAGAGGAAATCAAAGGTTTCCGGGGAAAAGCCAGTAAATTCTGCCATGGTGATTCTCTCAATCTTCCTCCTGCTTGGGAGGTTTGTTTTTCCAAAGAAGCTGCCCCCGCTCCTTTTCCGGGATCTCCCGGTCGGGGATTTCCAGGGTATAGCGCTGGACGACATTGATGATCTGGGTGCTGCCGTAGGCTCGCTCCCGGAGCTGGCTCCCGCCGTAGCGCGGGTGCACATGGCCGTGGAGGAGATACTGGGGATTATACTTATCCAATAATTCCAGCAGCGCCTGAAAGCCCCAGTGCGCCGGGTCGTCCGCATCTCCGATTCCCCGGGGAGGCGCGTGGGTCACCACAATGTCCACGCCCTTGCTCCGCCACAGCGCCCACCTCAGCCGGCGGATGCGCCGGCGCATCTGCCGCTCGGTATATTGGTGGGCGCCGGGATGATATTTCCGGCAGCCGCCCAGCCCCAGGATCCGCAGGCCGTTGTAGACCACCAGCCGGTCGTCGATGCAGTCGCAGCCCTCCGGCGGGGACTGCCGGTAGCAGCCGTCGTGGTTGCCGTGGACGTAAAGCACCGGGCAGCGCGCCATAGTCACCAGGAAAGACAGATACTCCGCCTGTAAATCTCCGCTGGAAAGGATCAGGTCATATTCCCGGAGCCGTCCGGGAACGTAGTAGTCCCATAGCCCCGCGCATTCTTCGTCGGCCACCGCCAGGATCTTCACAGAAGTCCCTCCTCTTTCTCTTTGGGTACGCGATCGCGATGTACGCCCAGCTCCCGAACCAGCGCCTGGGACATGGGCAGAACTTCCTCGAACTCTGGGATGCGCCCCTCTACGTTTTCACACAGCCAGTCCATCCGCAGAATGGCGTCCGGCGTCAGGCTGCGTTCGCCTTCGTTTTTCACCGAACCGTCCTGGGCTACGATGTACCGGCGGAAAGGATCCAGCAGTCCCATCTGCAGCCCCTTGCGCAGCATCTCCGCCAGGGCGGCCACGCCGTTGGGCAGGGTCTTGGCCAGACGCACGTCGATAACGCTGCTGTTCAGCCCCCACCAGTAGTTCACGGCCTTTGGCTCGCCCTTGTTCTCCCACGCGCCGGAGAGGATGGAGCGCACCACGTTCTCGTAGAACCGACCCCATTGGTAGCAGGGAGACGCCAGGGGCGTGAGCTTGCCGCTGTCCTCCACCAGATAGGTGCCGTACTCTCCGCCGTGGAGGTAGAAGCTGCCGGGGGTGGGAATATCCCGGTTGGAGATCACGCGGATACCCTTGTCGATAAATTCCTGGGTGGGATTGCCCGGCTGGCAGGACCAGCGCAGTTCCACCTTTACCCGGGGATTGGTCATCTGCGCCCCCAGAGCAAAGGCGTTAATGGAGGCGGGCACGCCCAAAATAGGGTAGGAGCCAACATAGCCGACGCGGTCGGTTTTGGCGATGGCGCCGGCGATGGCGCCGGTGATGAATTTTCCTTCAAATTCCCGGCAATAGTAGCTGCGCACGCTGGAAAACGGGGTATCCGCCGAGCAGTTCAGAAAGCGCACCTTGGGATATTTCACGGCGGCCTTGAGGGTGGCGCGGCTCAGCTGGGGGGTGGTGGTGAAGACCACCTGGGCGCCCTCCAGCACGGCCAGATCCAGCAGTTCCTCCGCCTGCTCCTGGGTATCCGCGTCGAAATAGCTGCGCACCGTCACCCGGCCGGGGAGCACCTGCTCCAGATGGATGCGGCCGTCGTCGTGTCCCTTGGTCCAGACGCTGCTGGAGGGATTGCGCTGGTGGATAAAGGCCACCTCCAGGTGGTCGGGCACCGAGGAAATGAGCCGCCCAAGCACACCCTTGCCCTGCTCCGACGGCTCGGTGAGCACTTTCACCGGCTCCTCCTGGGACATAGTCACCAGATCGTCCCACAGCCCGGAGAGCAGCTTTTTCAGCTCCCCGCCGGACAGCCGCCCCAGATCCCGGAAAGGGTACACCTCCAAAAAGAGCAGCAGGGCGTCCTCCGGGCGCATATCCAGTTCATCGCCCCCCTGGGCGAAAAAGGCTTCCTTAAAATATTGGAAATAGGCGGTGAAGGTCTTCTTCTCCCGATCCGTCCACTCCTCGCCCGGCTCCTTGCCCAGAGAGGCCAGCAGCTTGGCATAGTCCCCTGGGCGGCGGAACTGAACCTCATAGATGCCCGCGCTTTTATAGAACTCCAGGAATTCATAGTATGCCCGGATCCTTGGCTCCTGGCTAGGGGCGGGCAGGATGCGGTGCACCACGCTGGGGATCCGGGCGGCGCCGAAGTATTTCAGCACGCTCAGGCGCTTGTTGCCCTCCTGCACGTAGAAATTGCCCAGGTATTCAAAGCAAAGGATGGGATCGCGAATACCCTCGGACAGGTGCGCGGCGCACAGATTCACCCACTTGGCGGCGAACTCGCTGTCCGCCTCCAGCAGCGGCAGGAATCCCTGGGTAAACGCGGAAATGCGCCCCCGGGACTTGATGCCCACGATCTGCTCCACAGGGATCTCCGTCAGGGGAACGATCTGGACGCTCTCCTGGGACGTATCCCCCAGGATTTCGTCCAGTACCACGGGATAGGGGTCTTTGCCCGCCATGCTCCGCTCTTTATATTCTTTTTGGCCTAAACGCAGTGCGCGGGTGTATTCCTCTTTTGCTTCCTGCAGGTACATAGGCGCATCTCCTTTGCGTTATTGGTTGGATACTACCTTTATCATAGCGGCTTTTCCACGGTTTTGCAACCCAAAAATAACCCCGGGAGAAACTTTTCTCCCGAGGTTTCCCTGCTGTGCGCGGAAAGGAAATCTGTTTTGCGCACCCGCGCCGCAGAACCCGCGGCTGCTGCGGCTCAGCGCAGTTTCTTCCCGTTCAGTACGGCTTCTACCAGCGTATCTCCCTGATAGCGCAGCTTCAGCAGGAAAAACGGCGCGTCCTGCCAAAGAAGCTGGAGGAAAATATCGTCCCCTTCCCATTTGGGCAGCGCGTCCACAAATTCCCGGCTTACCCACCGCAGTTCCCCCTCGGGGCAGTCCGTCAGTTCCCCGGTGAAGCCGTCGGCGGTGAAGAGGTACATATATTCTCCCTCCCACTGCCCATCGGTGAGAAAGGTGATGACGCCCCGGCAGCGCCAGGAGGTCAGGGTCAGCCCCGTCTCCTCCTTTGCCTCCCGCAGCAGGCATTCGTCCGGGGTTTCCCCGTCCAGGAATTTCCCGCCGATGCCGATCCATTTTCCCTGGTTCAGATCGTTTTTCTTTTTCACCCGATGGAGCATCAGCACCTGATCTCCCTGGGTCACATAGCACAGCGTGGTATTGATCATGTTGCTTCCTCCCGGCAGATCACCTGCACCGCCCGGTGCAGATTGCGTACTTCAATGGTCTTGTGGCCGCTTTCCCTTTCCCCGTCCAGCGTCCAGGGCATATCCTCCTCCGCCTGGATGCGGATATGAGAGGCGGAGGCGAAGGTGAGCATATTGCAGTTATACTCCTGCCGCTGCACAGCGCGGATAAGCTGAGAGATTTCCCCCAGCTCCATGGGGGAGCGCAGGAGCAGTACTTCAAATTTCCCGTCCTGCATATCCACTTGCTTTGGGTCCAGCGCCAGGATGCCCCCCACGCTGGTGGAGTTGCTGATGGCGCCGAACAGAAAATCATCCTCCACCGCAGCCCCGTCCAGCTCCAGCCGGACGTGTACCTTTTTGATTTGGGACAATTCCGGGATGCCCTGCAGCAGGTAGGCGGCGTGACCCAGGGCGTTTTTCAGATTTTGGGGCGTGGAGTAGCTGGCCTTGGTGAAAGCGCCGAAGGAAGCCACATAGGAAAAATACCGCTCCCCAAATTGTCCTACATCCAGCCGCCGGGGCGCGCCGGTGACAATGGTCTCCGCCGCCTGGCGGATGTTCAAGGGCAAGCCCAGGCTGGAGGCGAAGTCGTTGGTGGAACCCGCTGGGATATATCCCACGGGAATATCCATGCCGCTTTTCAGCAGGCCGGAGATGGTCTCGTTAAAGGTGCCGTCGCCGCCGCAGCAGGCCACCATATCCACCTCCCCTGCCAAATCGGCCACTACCCCCACGGCGTCCCCAGGGCAGCTGGTCATATGGGCGGTGACCCGATACCCCGCCCGATTGAAGATCCCCAGAATATCCGCCAAGCAGCGGTTTGCCCGCCGCTGTCCGGCAAAGGGATTCATAACAAACAGCATTTTTTTCATTCTAATCCCCCAAATGGAAATTATTTGAAAATTATTATACCACTTTTTTGAAAAACTGCAAGAAACGTTCCGGGGGTGTTCATGATATTTTCATATTCATTGAGTATTTTATGTCAAAAAAGCGTAAGGAGAACTATATGGAGCTAGTTTACTGTATCCTCTACATTGCCGCCCTGGGAATCGCGTCCCATTTTCTGGGCAACGCCCTGCCGAGAAGGTGGTTTGACGAAACAAGATTCCCCTACAGGAGCTTTTCCTGGGAGCAGGAGGGGCAGATCTATCGGAAGATCCGTATTCAGAGCTGGAAGGACAGGCTCCCGGATATGAGCAAGATCTGCCGGGACATGGTGCGCAAAGAGGTGAAATCCCGCCCCACGGCGGACTCCACCAAGCGGCTCATCCAGGAATCCTGCGTGGCGGAGCTGGTGCATTTTCTGCTGATATTCGCTTCCGTGCCGGTGATGGTCATCTGGAAAGGCGCCTGGGGGAAACTGGTATTTGTGCTGTGCATCCTGGGAAATCTGCCCTTTCTGCTGATCCAACGCTACAATCGCCCTAGATTATGTAAACTATACCGTCGTTTATCCAAACAAAATTGAGGTGCTGCCGCCAAATCCGGCGGCGCCAGCGGTGGATGGGGATTCCGTCAAAATATATCGATACAACAATATTTTTTCTGTTTTTTGTGCATTTGGCCGATTGGTTATAGACATTTGAGAAAAATTGCGGTATTATGATAGCAATATCCCCGCGGCAGTGCCGCGAACTTATGAGAGAGGTGAAAACCAATGGCGTTTTCCTTTTTCGGCGGGATCCATCCCAAAGAAAACAAATGGTATGCGGAGGAGGAACGGGTGCAGTCCTTCCCGGAGCCGGATGTGCTGGTGATTCCCATGCAGCAGCATATCGGCGCCGCCTGCCAGCCGCTGGTGAAAAAGGGCGACTACGTGACCATGGGGCAAAAGATCGGCGACGGACAGGGGCTTTGCGTGCCGGTGCACGCCAGCGTCTCCGGCACGGTAAAAGCGGTGGAGATGAAACCCCATTCCAGCGGCATGACGGTCATGAGCGTGGTGATCCAGAACGATCACCAGGATGCCCTGTGTCCGGATATTCAGCCCCGGGACGCGGTGGCGGTGGCAAAGCTCACCGCGCAGGAACTGATGGATGTTATCCGGGAGGCGGGCATTGTGGGCATGGGCGGCGCTACTTTCCCCACCCATGTGAAGCTCAGCTCCGGCATCGGCAAGGTGGATACCGCCATTGTGAACGTATCCGAGTGCGAGCCATATATTGTGGCGGACGACCGGGTGTGCCGGGAATACCCCCAGGAGGTGCTGTCCGGTCTGCGGGTCATTATGCGGATATTGGATCTGCGGAAAGCCCATATCGCCATTGAGGACAATAAGAAGGCGGCGGCGGAGGCGCTGCGGCGGAACATCGATCCCCGCTCCGGCGTGGTGCTGGATGTGCTGCCTGCCAAATACCCCCAGGGTGCGGAGAAGCAGCTGATACAGGCCATTACCGGGCGGCAGGTGCCTTCCGGCGCGCTGCCTGCGGCGGTGGGCTGTGCGGTGTTCAACGCCGCCACCTGCAAGGCCGTCCACGACGCGGTGTACAATGGAATGCCGCTGATCCGCCGGATCGTCACCGTATCCGGGGATATTGTGATGCAGCCCATGAACCTGCTGGTACCCATCGGCACCAGCTTTAACGACCTTTTAGACGCGGTGGGACACAGCGAAAATCCGTATAAGGTGCTCTCCGGCGGCCCCATGATGGGCGTCGCGCAGTTTGATCTCAGCGTACCCATTACCAAGGGCACCAACGCCGTGACCATTCTGGGACATAAAAACCGTTTTGCGGTGGACAATCCCCACTGCATCCGCTGCGGCAAATGTATGGAGGCGTGCCCCATGCGCCTGACGCCCCTGCTGATGTATCAGGCGGAGCGGAACGGGGATCTGACGGAATTGAAGAAGCTCCATCTGATGGACTGCATGGAGTGCGGCTGCTGCGCGTATATCTGCCCAGGCACGCTCCCCCTGGTGCAGTCCTTCCGGGCGGGCAAGCAGCGCCTGCGGGACGCGGCTGCCCGGCAGGCGGCCAAGGCGTAAGGAGGCGGAAATATGGCACCCATGAAATACTTCTATGAATTGACCATTTCCAGCTCCCCCCATGCCCACAGCCCTGTGACCACCCGCACCATCATGCGGGATGTGCTCATCGCTCTGCTGCCGGCGCTGGTGGGAAGCGTATACTTCTTCGGGTTCCGGGCACTGATGGTGACGCTGGTTTCGGCGGCGGCCTGCGTGTTCTTCGAGTGGGGCTACCGGAAGCTGATGCATCTGGACTCTACGGTATACGATATGTCCGCCGTGGTCACGGGAGTGCTGCTGGCCTTTGTGTGCCCGGTGACCATTCCCTACTGGTGCATTCTCATCGGCGACTTTTTCGCCATTGTCATTGTGAAGCAGCTTTTCGGCGGCATCGGCAAGAACTTCGTGAACCCTGCGCTGGCGGCGCGGGCGTTCCTGTTCAGCTGGCCCGTGGTGATGAACACCTGGGTCAAGGTGGGCTTTGAAAACGCCGCCGGCGTACTGGACACGGCGGATGTGGTCACAGCGGCCACCCCCTTATCGGCTATGCACCAGGGGGCGATGCCCACGGATTCTCTGCTGAATATGTTTCTGGGGAATGTGGGCGGCTGCTTGGGGGAGACTTCCACGCTGCTGCTCCTGCTGGGCGCTGCCTATCTGCTGCTGCGGCGGGTGATCTCTGCCCGGATTCCCTTGGCGTTTGTGGGCACGGTGGCCTTGATTGCGGTGCTGTTCCCCCAGGGCAACGATCCTCTGGCCTGGATGGGCGCGCAGGTATGCGCCGGCGGCGTGATGCTGGGAGCGTTCTTTATGGCTACCGACTATGTGACCAGCCCCGTGACCAAATGGGGGCAGGTGATCTTCGGCATGGGCTGCGGCGCGCTGACCATGGTGATCCGCTATTTCGGCGGGTACAACGAGGGCGTCAGCTACGCGATCCTGGTGATGAACGCCTGCGTGGTGCTGCTGGATAAGGTGGGTCTGCCGAAAAAATACGGCGCTGTGGTGAAGGAGGGGACGAAAGCATGAAAAAAACGTCGAATGTGGGTTATATCCTGCGCCTGTCCCTGACCCTGCTGGTCATCTGCGCGGTGGTGGCCGTGCTGCTGGCGGAGGTCAACGCCATTACCGCGCCCCGCATCACCGCCAGCAAGCAGGAAAAAACGGCGCAGGCCGTTGCTGCGGTGCTTCCCGACGGGGAAACGGCGGCGGCGCTGGATACATATCCCGACGAAAGCGGCATTATCCAGGCTGTGTACGCCTCGGAAACAGGCTATGCCATTCAGGTGGCGCCCAGCGGCTTTGACAGCCAGATCAATATGATGGTGGGCGTTTCCAAGGACGGACGGGTGCTGGGCGTGTCCATCATCTCCCACACGGAGACCGCCGGTCTGGGGGCGGTGGCGGCTGCCAAAACGGAAAAAGGGCAGGCTTTCCGCGACCAATTCGTAGGGAAAAGCGGCGTGCTGGCCGTGAGCAAGGATGGCGGCGACATCGACGCCATTACCAGCGCCACCATCACCTCCCGGGCAGTGACCAGCGGTGTGAACGCGGCGCTTCAGTGCGCAGAGCGGCTGGGTTAAGGAGGGGTTGCAATGAATATCGGCAAACAATTCAAAGAGGGACTGCTCACCAAAAACCCGGTGTTTGTGCAGCTTCTGGGAATGTGCTCCTCTCTGGCCATTACCACCAGTATGTTCAACGGCCTGGGCATGGGGATCAGCGTGACCCTCATCCTTATTTGTTCCAACGTGTTTATTTCCGCTCTGCGGAAAGTCATCCCCAGCAATATCCGCATCGCGGCCTACATTGTGATTATCGCGGGCTTTGTGACCATGGTGGATCTGCTGCTGCAGGCATTTTTGCCCGCCCTGTCCGAAAACCTGGGGGTCTTTATCCCATTGATCGTGGTGAACTGCATCATTCTGGGCCGCGCGGAGGCGTTTGCCTCTAAAAACGGCGTGCTGGCCTCCGCTTTTGACGGCCTGTTCCAGGGCATCGGCTACACCATGGCCATCACCATCATGTCCATCATCCGGGAATTCCTGGGCGCGGGCACCTTCGGCGGCGGCGTGCTGAACGGCGGCGAGGGGATTCGCATTCTCCCCGAGGGCTACCCGGCATTGCAGATGGTGATGCCTGTGGGCGGCTTCCTGGCGCTGGGCTTCCTCATCGCCGGGTTTCAATGGCTGATGAAAAAGATGGAAGAGAAGCAGAAGGAGGGGGTAAAATGAGCGAATACATGCAGAGCCTCCTGGGCATTTTACTCTCCGCCATCCTGACGGAAAACTTCATCCTGGTGAAATTCTATGGCATCTGCCCTTTTATGGGCGTGTCCAAGAAGACGGATACGGCGCTGGGCATGGGCATGGCGGTGACTTTCGTCATGGGGATCGCTTCTGCGGCTACCTGGGCGGTGAACGCGTTCCTGCTGATCCCGCTGAAGCTGGAATATATGCAGACGGTGGCCTTTATCCTGGTGATCGCGGCCATTGTGCAGGTGGTGGAGATGTTCCTGAAGAAGAGCGTCCCTGCGCTCTATCAGGCGCTGGGCATTTTCCTGCCCCTGATTACCACCAACTGCGCGGTGCTGGGCGCGGCGCTGGTGAACGTGCAGAAGGGCTACGACTTTTTGCAGAGCGTGGTGTTTGGCGTCTGCGGCGGCCTGGGCTTCACTCTGGCCATCGTGTTATTCGCCTCCGTCCGGGAGCGGGTGGACAAGGCGGAGTGCCCCAAGAGTTTCCGGGGCTTCCCCATTGCGCTGGTGTCCGCAGGACTGCTGGCGCTGGCGTTTATGGGCTTTTCCGGCCTGAAGATCTTCTGAGGAGGGGCGGAGCATGACGGAAATTTTGATCGCGCTGGCCATTCTGGGCGGCCTGGGGCTGATTTTCGGCCTGGTGCTGGCGGTGGCCTCCAAAGTGTTTTATGTGTACACAGACCCCCGGCTGGAGGAACTGAAGGAATGTCTGCCCGGCGCCAACTGCGGCGGCTGCGGCTATGCCGGATGCAGCGGCTATGCCGAGGCGGTGCTGAAGGGGGAGGCCGAGATTGGGAAATGCGCTTCCGGCGGCGCGGAGTGCTCCCGGCGGATGGCCGGGATCATGGGGGTGCAGGCGGAGAAATTTGTCCGCCGGGTGGCGCTGGTGCGCTGCGCCGGACAGCACCGTCTGGACGAGGACGGCAAGTTTGTAGGCGCAAAAATGAAAGGCGACTACGAAGGGATCGCCGACTGCCTGGCCGCCAGTAAAGTGGCGGGACGCGGCCCGCTGATCTGCAAGTTCGGCTGCCTGGGCTTCGGCAACTGCACCAAGGTGTGCCAGTACGACGCCATCCATGTGGTGGACGGGGTGGCAAAGGTGGATCAGGAGAAATGCGTGGGCTGTATGCGCTGTGCGGCGGAGTGCCCCCGGCAGCTGATTGTGCCGGTGGAGTATGAGAAGCACGTGGTCATCGCCTGCGCCTCCAAGGCTAAGGGAGCGGTGACGATCCGGGGCTGCACCGCCGGGTGTATCGGCTGCGGCAAGTGCAAGGAGGTCTGCGAGACGGGCGCTATCCATGTGGAGCAGAATCTGGCCTACATCGACTATGACAAATGTATTTCCTGCGGCAAGTGCGCCACAGTGTGTCCGAAGCACCTGATCACGGACACCAAGCTGACAGCACCTGCGCTGGAAGAACCGGCTTCGCTGTAAAGCCGCCCTGCTGCACATTTTCCGCACTGGGGAATACCATGGAATGAGCGGTAAAAACCGCCACGAAAAATCTGGAGGTATTCTCTTATGTGCTGTGGTAACAACAATAACTTCCTGTGGATCATCATCCTGCTGGCGCTGTTCTGCAACAACGGTTCCCTCTTCAACATGGGCTGCGGCTGCGGCTGCGCTCGGGATCGGGACTGCGGCAACACCCGGGAGATGGGCTGCGGCTGCGGGTACTAAGGGTAAACGGTCAAGGAAAAGGGCGCCCCAATCGGGGCGCCCGATTTTTGCGGTTACAGTGCCCGGAGGGCGTCCACCAGGGCGGTTTTCCCGGCGGTTTTTTCGTCCTTGACTTTGATGACCCGGGCGGGGCAGCCCGCCACCACCGTGTTGGGCGCCACATCTCCCACCACCACGGCGCCTGCGGCCACCACTGCGTCGTGGCCGATGCGGCAGCCCTCGATGACTACGGCGTTGGCGCCGATGAGCACGTTGTCCTCCACGATCACAGGAGTGGCGGAGGCAGGCTCGATGACCCCGGCCAGCACCGCGCCGGCGCCTATATGGCAGTTCTTCCCTACGGTGGCGCGGCCACCCAATACGGCGCCCATGTCGATCATGGTACCATCGCCCACCACGGCGCCGATGTTCAGAATCGCGCCCATCATAATGACGGCGTTTCTGCCGATCTCCACCTGCTCCCGCAGAATGGCGCCCGGCTCAATGCGGGCGGGGATGTCCTTCAGATCCAGCATGGGGATGGCGGAGTTGCGGCAGTTGTTTTCCACTTCCACATGGGAGATGGAAGCCCTGCCTGCTTCCAGGGCGGGAGCCACGTCCTTCCAGTCGCCGAAAACGATCTTGCAGCCCTCTCCGGCGGGGAAAATATGGCAGCCGGGGAAGTCCACCGGGGCGGTTTCCCAGACATAGACCTTCACCGGTGTCTTTTTTTCCGAGGTGCGGATATATTCAATAATCTCCTGTGCGTTCATAACGTCCTCCAGTACGGTTTGATTGTCCCCATCATACCACCTTTCCCCCGGGATTACAAGCCGGAAATTGACATGCCGCGCTCCTTGCGCTATAATAATGAAAAACAGGGAGGAGGCGATGGTATGTCCCTAGTGGATGACCGCCGGGCGCTGCACCAGATCCCGGAATTGGATCGGAATTTACCAAAGACCATGGAGTATCTGAAAAACGCGCTGCAGGGGCTGCGCTGTCAGGTATTCTCGCCTATGGAGGGGGCGCTGTGCGCCTGGTTTGATTATGGACACGACAGTGCGATCGCGTTCCGGGCGGATGCGGACGCGCTGCCGGTGGCGGAGACCAACAAAGTACCCTTTGCCTCCCGCCATCCGGGGCAGATGCACGCCTGCGGCCACGACGGCCATATGGCGATTCTGCTGGAGCTGGCGCGGCGGCTGAGCGGGAAGCGGCTGCGGAAAAATGTGCTGCTGGTGTTCCAACCGGCGGAGGAGACCACCGGCGGAGCGAAGGATCTGTGCAAGACCAATGTTTTCCGTAAGTACCATGTGGAGGCCATCTTCGGGCTGCACCTGTGGCCCGGTCTGGAGACGGGGGTCATTGCCAGCCGCCGGAATGAGATGATGAGCCGCTCCTGCGAGGTGAAGGTGGACATCTACGGCCGCGCCGCCCACATCGCCAAGGCGGAGGAGGGGCTGGACGCCATGGCCGCCGGGGTGGAGTTCTACAGCCGCGTCATGGCCATGGAGGCGGCTATCCCCCGGAAAATCCTGCGGCTGCTGAAATTCGGCAAGCTGCGCAGCGGCAGCGCCTGCAATGTAGTCTCCGACCACACTCGGCTGGAGGGCAGCCTGCGTACCTTCGAGGACGAGGTGTTCTATACCCTGCGGGCGGGCATTGTATCCGCAGGCAAGGCGGTGGAGCGCAGCTCCGGCTGCACGGTGAACGTATATATGAACGACGGCTATCCTCCGGTGGTGAATCCCCCCGCCCTGTATGAAAAGGTGCGGGAGCTGGTGGATTTCCGGGAGTTGGAAAAGCCCAGCATGATTACGGAGGATTTCTCCTGGTACCAGAAATATCTGCCGGGAATGTTCTTCTTCCTGGGTGTGGGGGATACTCCGGCGCTCCACGCCAGCGATTTCCATTTTGACGAAGGAGTCCTGGAAAAAGGCGTTGATTTCTTTGAGAAATTGGCGGAAAATTACCAATGATACCCTTAAATGAAAACCTGTCCCGGATGCGGCGCAGCGGCATCCGAGCCTATACGGAGTTGGCCAGGGCTGTGCCGGACTGCGTTATGTTAACCATCGGCGAACCGGAATTTGCCACGCCTCAGCCCATCCGGCAGGCCGCCTGGGCGGCGCTGGAGGCGGGGCAGACCCACTATGCCCCCAATGCGGGGCTTTTGGAGCTGCGGCAGGCCATCGCCCGGCAGGAGGGGCGGAAGACATCGGAAATCCTGGTGACGGTGGGAGCGTCCGGGGCGCTGTTCACGGCGCTGCTGGGCGTATTGAACCCGGGGGATCAGGTGATCGTCCCCATCCCGGCCTTTCCCCTGTATGAATCCATCATTACCATGGCCGGGGCGGAATTGGTGCCGCTGGACACCAGCGGGGACGGCTTTCAGATCCGGGAGGCGGCGCTGCTGCCTTTGGTGACGGAGAAAACCAAGGCCATGGTGCTGAATTCCCCCCACAACCCCACGGGGGTGGTATATGACCGGGAATCCCTGGCGGCGGTGAAAAAAGCGCTGCTGGGCAAGCCCATTTTCCTGGTGAGCGATCAGGTGTATCAGGGGCTGTGCCTGGGGGAGATCCCCAGTCTGGCAAAAGACCCGGATTTGCAGGAGCAGCTCCTGCTGTGTCAGAGCTTTTCCAAGCCCTACGCCATGACCGGCTGGCGGGTGGGCTACCTGGCGGGGCCGGAGGAGGTAATGGGGCGGCTGCTGCTGCTCAGCGCGGCGGAGATCGCCAGCGTACCTACTTTCTTGCAGGCGGCCTGCGTCACCGCCCTGGAGACGGATAACGCCCTCATGGCGGAAACCTACGCCCAGCGCCGGGAATATGTGTGCCGCCGCCTGCGCGCCATGGGGCTGGATTTTCCCCGGCCGGAGGGGGCGTTCTATGTGTTTGTGAACATCGCCCGCTTTGGGCTGTCCTCCGATGAATTCTGCCGCCGGATGATCCGGGAGGCGGGGGTGGCCGCAGTGCCGGGGAGCTGCTTCGGCACGGAGGGGTATCTGCGCCTGTCCTACTGCTGCGCCCAGGAGGCGCTGGAAAAGGGACTGGATAGAATGGAAGCCTTCCTAAAGCGGCTGTAAATACTGCCGGCGGCAAAGCGCCGCGCCGAAAGCGCGCCCCATCTTCCGGGGCGCGTTTCCTTTCTGCCCAGGTGGAAACGGACTTCCCGGCCAGCTTTCCGGGAAGTCCGCTTTTTGTTTGTATGGCGGCGCAGGCAGACGCATATGGAAAAGGATGCCCGCATACCCCGGCCGGGTTCAGCAGGACGGGGGATTTTCGTAAATGGTGGTCATTTTTCCCGCGTCCATCTCGTGGAGGGTATCGCAGAGGATGCGGGTATCCTCGGGATTGTGGGAGGCCATGAGGATGGTCTTACCCTGCTCCTTTAATTCCAGGAACAGCCGCCGCATTTCCTCCACGCCGGATTTGTCCAGGCCGTTCATCGGCTCGTCCAGGATGAGGAGGGCGGGGTCGTCCATAATGGCCTGCGCAAGCCCCAGCCGCTGGCGCATACCCATGGAGTATTTGCCCACGTGCTTCCGGCTGTCTGGATCCAGCCCCACCCGGCGGATGGCTTCCCGGATGCGCGCCTTGTCCGCCTTGCCGCTAAGCTCCATAAGATAGCGCAGATTTTGATACCCTGTGTAGTTGGGCAGGAAGCCCGGCGTCTCAATGATCGCGCCCAGGCGCTTGGGCACCCGCTTGCCGTCTCCCATTTTTTCTCCCAGGACGGTGATGCTCCCCTGGGTCACTGGCAGCAGGCCGCAGATGCACTTAAAGAGCACCGTCTTCCCCGAGCCGTTCCGGCCGATGATGCCGTGGATTTTCCCGGCCTCAAAGGTTACGGTCACGTCGTCTACCGCCAGGGTCTCGGCAAATTTCTTGGTCACATTTCGGATCTCAATGGCATATTCCATTCTTTTCACTCCTTATCCGTTTCCAGATCTACCCGGTGGATGTTCGCCAGCACCGCCGCCGCCAGGATACACCCCAGCAGGAACGGGGCTGCGGCGGCAAAGGCGTAGGAGGGCAGTCCCTCATTGGACAGACCCATCAGGCTCCTGTCCATCCAGGACAGGGGCGAGATCCACAGCAGGCGCTTGATGGGGCCGGGGCTTTGGGAAAAAAGGCTCAAAAACAGAGGGATGATCGCCAGCCCAGCCACCAGCGTGGTGCCCGTGCCCTTGGGAAAATAGAGGTTGCACGCCATCATCAGCATCCCCAGCAGGAAGCATACGCTGAACATCACCCAGGCCACCCACAGCGTGGCGGGGATGGGGGCGATATTCTTCATGCAGCCGTAGTTCCCCACAAAGAGTCCATTGTTGGCGGCGGTGGTGAGCACCGGCCCCCAGCTGGCGGTCCACTGGATGCTGGGCAGCACCAGGAGGAAAGTGAGTAGCCACAATACCAAGGTGAAGATGGCGCTGACCGCCAGAATGTACACGATCTGCCCCGCCGCCCAAATGCGCTTGCCCGTGCGCTGGAGGACGAACTGCTGATGCCGGGTGCGGAAGGGCGCGTCGATGATGAGGATGATATAGGCCAGAAACACCGGCGTGATCAGACCGCTGAGGGAGGGCAGCAGGGGAAAGAGATAGGGGGCGATCTCCGGGTGCCCCAGGGACTGGGCATAGGGGATCAGGTCGTGGTAGGCGTTCCATAAATACAGGCACACCGCCACCAGCGCCGCCGCATACTTGGGGTCGGAGCCCCAGCGGAGCAGATTGACCCAGGCCGCCCGCAGGATTCTTTTCATATTCCCAGCCTCCTTCTTCCCCGGCGCAGGAAGCCCCAAAGGCACAGCGCCGTCACGGTGAGCAGCCCGGTGCAGCTGACCACTGCGCTGAGCAGGTGATCTTCCCGGAAAAACTCCCCGGACATATAGTTTTCCAGATACAAAAAGCCGAAAATCGGGTCGTCCGGGAGCAGACCGATCATCATCCTCAGGAAAAAGCGCAGGAAATAGTACAGCACCACCGGGGAGAGGATGGTCACATAGCTGTTGGGGATCCAGGTGGAGACCAGCAGCGCCGCCGAAGCGGCCATGGCGCAGTCCAGGCCGAAAACCGTCAGCTGCACGGCGTAGTAGCCTGCCAGACGCCCTTCCCATACCAGATCCAGGTATGTTCCCATCCCCGGACCCAGCACCGTCTGGGAAAACCCTGCGGCGGCCATGCCCAGGGAGAAGACCCCGGCGGCCAGCGCCCCCAGCAGGAAGGCGGATAGCGCCGCCGCCACGCCCCGGGAAAGGAGGAGGTTCCCAACCCCGACACGGGCGGCGGCCTCCTTGGCGAAGCCGCTCTGCGTATCCTGGAGGAAGCTGGCGGCGTACAGGGCGGGCACGATGGCCAGGTAAAGCCCGTCCAGAGCGGTGATGGAGTGCAGCGCCTGCTGCAAGATCAGGGGCGCGCCCGCGCCCGCTTGCGTCCCGAAGAGGTACTGGGAGGCGTTGAAGCACATATATCCCAGCAGCAGCGCCAGGAGCAGCAGCGTTTTTTTCTGAATAAGGCTCCGGCGCAGATCCACCCGGAGCGCCCGGAAGAATTTCATGGACATTCCTCCTTCGTAAAGAGTCGTTTTTTAAGGAAATCGCCGCCCCGGCTGCCGGACCGGGGCGGGCCAAAAGGACGTTTTTCAGCCGCAAATGGCTTTAGGGATACCAATAGCCGCCGTAGTTGCCCAACGTACCGCTGCTGTAAGAAGCCAGATTTACTGTCATTTTGGAATTGGTATAGTCATCAAAAGCTTCCCCATAGTAATACAGCATATGGGTGCCCACGCCGATGCCGCCGACAGAGGAGCAAATGGTCACGCCGCGATAGTCGTCCACCCAGATGGTGGGTTGATTCACATGGAGGTAGTCGCCGCCGGTGACCACTACCTCGGCGTGCATATAGGCTTCCCCGGATACTTTAATATTGTTTTTTACTGCACTGCTGTAGCGGGTGCTTTCGCCATTATGGATAAAGCTGAAATTCTGCTTTGCAGAGGAGGCGAAAACGCTCAACGCCAGCAGGGGCAGCAGGATCAGCGCCAGGGTCAGCAGGGCGCCCAATCGTCTCTTTAAGTTCTTCATACTACGTTCCTCCTTCGTAAATTGTTTTGCTCTTTGTCTGTGTAAACGTACTGCTTTATCTACCAGCCGCCGCCGGCACGGCGGCTCGTATTCAGACTTCGTCCCCGGTGACGGCGTCGTAGAGGACGTTGGTAACGGTATAGGCTCCGGTCACCCAGTTGGATTTTTCCCGGACGTAGATGTTCCACACCGGGTACAGCTTCCAGCCGTCCCCATCCGGGATGTAGTCGTATTCCAGATTTACCTGGAATACTTCCCGCTTCTGCCCGTCCAGCAGATTGCGCAGCTTTTCCTTTGCCTTGGCCAGCGCTTCCCCCGCTGAGACCGTTTCCGTGGGTTCCTCCAATACCTCCTCCGGTATCCAGAAGCCCATATAACCAAACTCAAAGATTCCATGCGCATTGTACCAGACCACCAGACTGCTGGCATGATGGACATAGGTTTCCCCAGTCCAGCTGGCCATGCTCATGGGGAAGCCGTCCACGGCGCAGGCAAACTCAAAGATATAGCATTCATCTTCCTCCGTCCACTCCTGGGGGAGCGGGAGCGTCTCGCCCGGGCGGGTGGGATTGGGGAGGGTTTCCAGTGCGCCGTGCATCTCCGCCAGCCGGTCTTTACTTAGGTACAGGGTCTCCCGCAGGGCCAAGTCCAGCCCCAGGGTGGCAAAAATCCTCCGGATGTCTGCCGCGGCCTCCGCCGCCGTGCCAAAATGGAGCTCCGCCGGTTCAAAGAAAAGATCCGACAAGCGCCAGTGGCCATTGCGCCAGTAATCATCCAGACTGCTGTAAATGGGGTAGTCATAATATGGTTCCATTGCCGTCCAGTCGCTGAACCCTAGATTCCCATAGGGATACCCCTCCATATAGTTGTAGCCCAGCGCTGCGCCGCTTTCGCAGGTGATATTGATATACGGGGCGTCCACCCAGTCTCTTCCCTCATCCACCGAGGCCACCTTCTGCCCCAGCGCCTCCGCGAAGGCTTCCAGCTGCTCCCGGGTGAACACCGGCTGGTAGCCGGAGTACACCTTGGGGTGTACCCCATCCTCCGGGGCGATCACGTCCGCGTCGATGATCAGGTTCTCACTGACCTCCTCATACACATGGCCGGAGGCAACATCCATCCCCTGGGTTTCCCCCTGGCACCCCGCCAGCAGCGCGAAAAGCACCGCCAGCAGCACACAAAATCCACGTTTCCCATTCATAACCGTTTGCCCTCCTTATTAGGATTGTCTGTTATTTGTTTTCCTCTTATATACAGCGCGTTCAAAGGAAGCGGGCGGCCCGTATTCAGACTTCGTCCCCGGTGACGGCGTCGTAGAGGACGTTGGTGACGGTATAAGCACCGGTCACCCAGTTGGATTTTTCCCGGATGTAGATATTCCACACCGGGTACAGCTTCCAGCCGTCCCCGTCCGGGATGTAGTCGTATTCCAGATTTACCTGGAATATTTCCCGCTTCTGCCCGTCCAGCAGATTGCTCAGCTTTTCCTTTGCCTTGGCCAGCGCTTCCCCCGC